>CAVCWF010000191.1:483-5914 GCA_963605945.1 Lachnospiraceae bacterium | reverse complement strand
CATCTGCCTTGCCTGCCCGACCACGGCGGTAAACTTCATGGTCATCACGGTGTTTCAGGCGATCGGCAAGAAGGTGCAGCCGCTGTGTCTGTCGCTGCTGCGCAAGGGCAGTCTGGACGTGGTGTTCATGCTGATCCTGAACGGCGCTGCCGGCGTCTCAGGTATTGCATGGGCAACACCCTTTGCAGACTGGATCGCATTTGTGATCTCCGTGGCGCTGATCGTGCCGCAGCTGCGGCAATTAAAAAGTAAATAAGGGTTAAAACACCCCCAATACCATTACACGGTATTGGGGGCTGCTGTATCAGGATTAATTACCCAAGGATGATATCGCAGATGCGGTCGACGTCGGCGGTGCTGAGACCGGCATAGAGCGGGAGCGTCAGGACGCAGCCGGCAATATGCTCGGCGATGGGAGTCGCGGCGGGATCGAAGCCGGGGCGGCCGCGGTAGCAGGCGAAGGAATTGGTGATGGGGTAGAAGTACTTTCTCGCGACGATGCCCTGCTCGTACAGACGGGCGTGGACTTCATCACGGTTATACTTGTAGCCGTCGAACACGACGGGGAAATAGGCATAGTTCGAGCGGACGCCTTTCTGCGGCGCGTTGAGACGGATGCCGGGCACGCCGTCAAGGCGCTCCCAATAGCGCTCGTCGGCAAGCTTGCGCTCGGCGATCCAGCCGTCGAGATGGCGCAGGTTGCACAGCCCCATCGCCGCGCAGAACTCGTTCATCTTCGCGTTGCTGCCGATGTACTCGACGTCCTCCGGCCCCTGAATGCCGAAGTTCTTGAGGTCGTTGATGCGCTGCGCCAAAGCTGCATCCTTGAAGCAGAGCGCGCCGCCCTCGATGGTGTTGAAAACCTTGGTGGCGTGGAAAGAGAACATGGCGGCGTCACCGAAGCAGGCGGAGCTGATGCCGTTTTTCGTCACGCCGAAAGCGTGGGCGGCGTCATAAATGACCTTGAGGCCGTACTTCTTTGCGATGCGGTCGATCTCGTCCACATTGCAGAGGTTGCCGTAGACATGCACGGGCATGATGGCGACGGTCTTATCGGTGATGAGCGACTCGATCTTGCCGACGTCAATGGTATAGTCAGCCGGGTCGATGTCGCAGAACACAGGGGTGCAGCCGCAGCGGACGATCGCATGCGTGGTGGAGGCAAAGGTGAAAGGCGTGGTGATGATCTCGCCCTTGAGCTCCATGGCCTCGATGATGTTTTCAAGCGCGAGGTGGCCATTCGTGAGCAGGGCGACATTCTGCACGCCGAGGTACTCTTTCAGTTCCGCTTCGAGCCGCTGGTGCTTTTCGCCCATGTTGGTGAGCCAATGGCTGTCCCAGATGCTGCGGATCTCATTGCAGTACTCATCAAACTCCGGGATAGACGAACGGGTGACATTGATTATTTCGGACATATCTTACTCCAATCTGCCGCAGATGCGGCCACAACGGATTTTATCTGCTGTTATCCTCACGAAGCGCCTTGACCGCCGAAGCGATAACGACGAACATCAGCGCCGACAGCGGCAGGCCGATAAGTATTGCGAGCACCTGCACGGCGCTGAAGCCGCCGACCTCGAGCAGCACAAAGGTGATGACGCATATAACGGCTGCCCAGAACACGCGGCACCAGCGGGGAGCCTGAGTGTCGCTGTCGGCATGGATATAGGTCGTCTCCGCGGCGACGTAGGCGCTGGAGTCGACAGTCGTTGCCATGAACACGAAGCACAGGATCGCGACGATGACCATCATAAGCTTGGGGCAGGGCATGGTCTCAAGTATGGCGAGGATCGCGGCGGGCTGGCCGGAGCTCTGGAGCACGGAGGCGATATCGGCGATGCCGCCGGTCTGGATCTTGATGGCGTAATTGCCGAGAGTGGACATTGCGACCCAGCAGCCGAGAGAGCACCAGACCATCTGCCCCAGCGCGATCTCGCGCAGGGTGCGCCCCTTGGACACGCGTGCGTTGAACACGCCCATGAGCGGCATATACACGATGAGCCACGCCCAGTACCACACCGTCCATGTGCGGACAAACTGCCCGTCGCCGTAGGGATCGGTATAGGTGATGAGGTGGACAAAGTTCTGGATGTACAGGCCGAGGGCGTTGACCTCGGCGCGGAGGACGTTGAACACACCAGCAAGCACGCCGACGAAGAGCATGAACGCGAAAGCGAGATAGACGTTGATGTTGCTGAGGTTCTTGATGCCCTTTTGCAGGCCGAGATAGACGCTGGTGCCGAACATGGCGACCCAGATGGCGAGGATGATGATCTGCAGCGGCTTCACATATTCATCCGGGATGCCGAAGATGCCCTGAAGCAGCAGGGTCAGCAGCGGCATACCAAGACCCATTGAGGTGACGGGCGCGGCGATCGCGCCGAAAGTGCCGAAAACGTCGATCAGGCAGCCGGAGAGCTTATTGCAGCCGGACTTCAGGACCGGGGAGCAGGCCGCGCTCATGCTGATCTGGCGCTGGCGGCGGTTATAGAGCATATAGCCGACGGCGACGGAGGCAGGCACGTACAGCGACCATGCGTTGAGCCCCCAGTGATAGTGGGTGTACATCGCGGCGTACTCATAGGCCTCGATGGAAAAAGGCTCGGCATGGAAAGGAACAGCGGTGGAGGAATATATCGTCGTCTCAATGAAGCCGAAGACGATGAGCCCCGCGCTGCAGCTTGTGGTGAACATCATGGCGATCCATGAGAACTTGCTGTACTCGGGCTTTGCGTCCTCCCCGCCGAGCTTGACCTTGGCGTAGGGGCCGAAAGCGATCCACAGCGAGAAGATGAACGCCGCGAGATTCGAGGCGACGAACAGCCAGTCAAACTGCTTGGAGAAGAAAGCATAGGTGCCATCGACCGCGGCCTGTACCGATTCCAGACTCACGGAGACGAGGATCAGCACGGCGGCGATGATGCACACGACGGGGAAGAATCTTTTTTTATCTATCTGCGGATGCAAGGCGCATCACTCCAATCTCTGTGTTTGCCCGGCGGGGGATCATCTGCCCGCCAGACCGTCCTCATATACCTTGCGGAGGTAGTCGAAATCATCATAATAGATGAGGACGTTTTCACCGCGGTCGTTCGTGATCTTCACGGTGTCGTTGACCTTCTGGATAAAGCGGCAGGTCTCCTCGATATCGTCGGTATCGAAGAGAATATCGCCGAGGGGCTGGTACTTCGTCAGCTCATCGCCGACACAGGCGAGGGAGTCGACCGTGACGCCGGGGATGGCGGCGATCTCATCAGGGGATGGCGGCAATTTCGTCAAGCCCCTCAATGGAGGCGATGACGCCGTCATTATTCGTCCAGAGCATATAGCTCGAACCGCAGCGCTTATAGGCCTTGGTCTGGGACGGGGGCAGCATAGCCGGGTCATTGCGCCTGCCGAGGGCGTAATCGACGATCCATGCGACGGTATCGAAGCCGAGCAGGCTCTTGATGGGGATATACATCATGTCCCCGTCAAGGCGGTAGCCCATTTCGATTATGTAGAAGTGCCCGTCCTCATCGAGCATGACCTGAACCCAGCCGATGCCCTCGCGGCAGCCGACGGCCTTGAGGACTTTCTGGATATGGGGGTCGATCTCGGTGACATAGCGCTCGACATTGTTGGAGATGGTGGAGGTGATGGAGTAGCAGTTCTTCGGCTCGCCGGGCTGGGAGTACATCGCGCACAGCGCCATGAGGCTTATCTCGCCCTCGGCGAAGGCATAGAAGCTGTACCATTCCTCGCCGTGGAGCATACGCTCGACAATAAGCTTCGGGCTTTTGGACATGGAGCGGGCGAGAGCGCAGGCTTCGAGCAGCTCCTGCTCATTATGGCAGTAGCTGATGCCGCGGTTGCAGCTGAGGTCGACGGGCTTTACGACGACGGGGTACTTCACCGCGTCGAGCTCCGCGCGCGTCGGGGGATCGGAGAGATAATAGTCATCGGGTAGCGGCGCGCCGAGGGAGCGCGCCAGGCGTTTGAAGTCGTCCTTATCGCGGGAGAAGTGCCATGCCTCGGGCGTGCAGTAGCACGGCAGGCCGAGACGGCGGCAAAGCTCCATGCACATCTCAAGGTTAAACTCGCTTATGCCGCAGACGACGGCGTTGATGCCCTCCTCGCGGCACTTGGCTTCGAGAGCGTCGAGGTCGCCGGTGTTTATCATCCAGTATTCGTCGCTTATCTGCTTGCCGAGAGAATGCTCCGGCTCGTTATAGTCGGTGACGATGGTATGTACGCCTATGCTTTTGGCATAGCGGAGCATTTCGCAGGTGCCGTAGCTCGTGCCGAGCATCAGTAGTTTTTTCATGTTGAGTCCTTTCAGTCAGTCGACGGCGACGCTGTACCAGCTGTCGTCGGCCATATATTTTTCCGCGTCCTCGCGGGTGGGAAAGTTCATAACAAGCGTGCCGATGGCTTTGTTTGCGCCCGAGAAACGCTCGACGGCGTCGCCGGGCTGTACCCAAAGGTCGCGCTGGACGACGGCGCTCTCAAGCTCCGGCGCGATATCGAGCGCGCGGAAAGTACCGTCACGGCCGCTGTGGAGGATGATCTCCGTCCAGTGCCCGTTATACACGGGGTCATGCATCTCGTCCACCGGCAGGCCGACGGCAGCCTTGACGGCGTTTGCGACGAGGTCGGTTTCCGCCGCCATGCTCAGCACCTCGCTCAGGCGGTTGCCGCCGCCGCGGGGGGAGACTTCCATTATGTAGGTTTTGCCGTTCGTGCCGAGGCGCGTCTCTATATTATAAAGACCGGTGCCGAGGCCGAGCAGCGTGATGAGCCGCTGGAGCTCATTTCTGAGTTCCGCCTGCGCCCATGCGGGCATAGTGGACGGCCATGCGTAGGCTGCGGGAGTATAGGGATTGTCGGCATGCGCGTCGAAGTGCTGCTCGTCAAAGGAGCAGTAGCGCAGCACACCGTCAACGGAGAAGCAGTCGGTATCCGAGGAGAAGCCCTGCTGGGTGATGAACTCCTCGATTATGAAGTCACCGCAGATCGAGAAAGCCTTGGCGTGCTCTATCGCGGCGGGGAGCGCGGCGGAAGAATCCACGCGCGTGACGCCCTTGCTGCCGGCGGAGTCCACAGGCTTTACGATCATCGGCCAGCTGAAGCCGGCAGAGTCGGAGAGCGCATCGGCAGGCTCGGTATAGCTCTTTGCCCAGGGGACGTTGAAGCCGTTCTCGGTAAGGAAGCGGCGGAAGCGCCCCTTGTTCTGGAGAATGGACACGGCTTCATAAGACCCGGCAAATGGGAGGCCGAGCTTTTCGGCCACGTAGGCCGCGGTCACAACGCCGGGGTCGCAGGCGAAGGACATGATGCCGTCGATACCGAGCTCGCGCGCGGTACTGAGGACGGCGTCCTTATCGATGATGCTGACGTTGCGGTATTCATCGGAGTGCTTATGGGCGATGTTATCGGGCAGATAGTCACA
>CAVCWF010000191.1:0-417 GCA_963605945.1 Lachnospiraceae bacterium | reverse complement strand
TCGGGCAGATAGTCACAGGTGATGACATACAGCCCCAGCTTATGTGCCTCTTCTATGACGGGCAGCAGGTACTGTGCGCCGCCTAAAAGCAGCAGCTTTTTCATGGGATGGGCTCCTTTCGCGCTCATTCGTCATAGCCCTGCTTCCGGCGGTACAGCCGGTGCAGCGCGGGAAACAGGCATTTGACGGCGTTATTGATGCGGAAGCGCAGAGGCTTCGCTTTCAATAGCCTATTATATGGCGGACGGCGCAGCTCCTTGTCCTTTCCCTGCGTATAAAGAAGCTGGAATTTCCATTTGAGAATACTGTCATCCACAAGGCGCAGGACCGCAGGATCAATGACATGAGGACGGTAGGTTTCGAGCATCGCGATGGAGCCGGTCATGAAGCGGACGAGCTTGTCATATTGTCCTGCAA
>CAVCWF010000190.1:7883-8325 GCA_963605945.1 Lachnospiraceae bacterium | reverse complement strand
ATAGCAAAGGTCTTTGTATTTCCCGGTTCATATGAGATGGAGAGCCTTGCAACCGGAACGCTGCGCGTTCTGCGGGGCAAGGAAAGCTATCATCTCTACGGAACCGATAAATAAAAACGGAGAAAGGAGAAAGAAAAATGGTAATTGAGATCAAGGCGGATACTTCCAACAGGCACATACATCTCGCCGAAGAGGATTTCAAGATTCTGTTCGGCGATGACGCAGAACTTACGGTCAAAAGGATGCTCGGCAGAGAGGAGTTCGCGGCAAACGAAACTCTGACCGTAGAAGGCAGCCGCGGTACAATGAGCGGGCTGCGCATTCTTGGGCCGTACCGCAAGGCAACTCAGGTCGAGCTGCTCGCGGGCGATTGCCGGCATCTCGGCATCGACGCGCCCGTGATTGAGTCCGTCGCGGACGGCAACGCCGCGCCGATAAAGCT
>CAVCWF010000190.1:0-7873 GCA_963605945.1 Lachnospiraceae bacterium | reverse complement strand
ATTGAGCGGAATGCGGCGATGATTGCGCACAGGCATGTGCATCTCAACGAGCAAGTCGCACACGAGCAGCTTGGCCTCAGCGAGGGTGAGCTGGTAAAGGTAAGAGTACCCGGCAAACGCGGTCTGATCTTTGAAAACGTCCTTGTGCGGCTGCACAAGGGGCCGCTCTGCGTTGTACATCTCGACGCGGAGGAAGGAAACGCCGCCGGGCTTGTAAGCGGCCAGACGGTTGAACTCATAGCAGATAAAAAATAATAATAAGGGGTGCAATTATGGCACAGGTTAAAAACACCAAATATTACATCACCTCGGCAATAGGCATTCTCATAATGCTCTTCTTCGGCAAGCTGCCCACTCTCGGAGTCATGTCCGAGCTTGGTATGCAGCTGCTCGGCATTTATCTCGGCGCTATCTTCCTCTGGGCGACTACCGATCTCGTGTGGCCTTCCCTGCTCGCGATTTTCCTCATCGGCTGTACCGATTACTCCAGCATAACCGAGGCTCTGTCCAAGGGCTTCGGAAACTCCACGGTCATTTTCATATGGCTCATGTACATGTTCGCGGCGATCATTCACGCCTCCGGCATCTCCGGCCATATAGCCAAGGGTATATGCAGCGTTAAGTTTGCCAAGGGCAAGCCTTGGGTCATCACCTTCCTGTTCATGCTCGCTTCCTACGTTGTCGCACTCACCACCAACGTCAGCGGCGGTATCGTTATCTGCTGGGCAATATTCAGCCAGTACGCCAAAGGCATCGGCTGCAAGAAGGGCGAGGCATGGCCGGTATACACCATGACCGGTATGGCGATCATCGGCATGGCTGGTTCCGTCGGTCTGCCGTACAGAGCACCCGCAAACATCTTTGTCGGCTACGCAAAGGATCTCGGCTTTGAAACGAACTTCATCCAGTATTTCATCGCAATGCTGCTCTTCACTGCCATTGTCGCTGCGCTCTACATTGTCGTCGGTAAATACATCCTCAAGATCGACGCCTCCAAGTGCAAGAACGAATACGACTACGGCGACAACGAGAAGCTGACCGGATATCAGAAGGCCATCGTCGTTATCTTCTGCCTGCTGGTCATCCTCTTCCTCCTCAAGAGTCTTGTCTCTGCAAGCTCCGCCGTCGGACAGTTCCTCAACAAGCTCGGCGACTGCGGCCTCGTGCTCATTCTTCTCATCCCGATGGCAGTCATCCACCGCAAGGGCACCAACAAGCCCTTCGGCGACCTCATCGCTTCCACCAAGAACGGCGTTGTCTGGCCGGTGTTCTATCTTATGATACTCAACCTGCCTATGGGTGCCATCATCAATAACGCCGACCTCGGCATTGCCGCAAGCGCGAAGCTCCTGCTTGACCCCATCTTCGGCGGCAATCACGGCGCGTTCCTGTTCATCCTCTGCACTGTTTTCTTCAGCGTTCTGGTCACCATCTTTGTCGGCAACGTCCCGGCCATCACGATCTGCTGGGCTGTTACCTCCGTATACGCCCCGACGCTCGGCATCAACATCGCCCTGCTTGCATGGCTGTGCGCTATGCTCGGTACCTGCGTCGTCATGCTGCCCTGCTCCAACCCTGTCGCCGCAATGCTGCACGGTCAGGACGAATGGGTCGAGTCCAAGGACGTCGTCAAGCACGCCGGACTCGGTGCCCTGTACGCGTTTATCGCCGGTATAATTATCTTTGCAATCTTCAACGGCGCGATGTAAGCTTGAAATCAGCTTAAAAATCGCCTAAAATGATTGAGACCAGCCGCGCCCCAAATGCGGCTGGTCTTGACCCAAACTACCATCAGTTGGAGAAAGTCTATGAAAACGTACTTCCGAAACAACGCAGCTTACTATATCAAAAGCGCGGCAGGCATTCTCGTGATGCTTGCCTTTGCGGCAATTCCGCCGTTCGGCAGCATTACGCCGCTCGGTATGCGCATACTCGGAATATATATAGGGACTATACTGCTCTGGGCACTTGTGGACATGATCTGGCCGAGCCTTCTCGGAATAATACTCGTAAGCATGACGGGGTATATGCGCTTTGACGAGTATATCTCCAGCGGCTTCGGCAACACGACGGTGATCTTCGTATTCCTCATCTCCATTTTTGCAGGCTTCATAACATCATCCGGAGTGTCGGACAACATCGCAAGATATGTTGTTTCCAGAAAAATCGCCCACGGGAAACCGTGGCTCGTATCGTCCCTGTTTGTATTCGCGTCATATCTCATTGCCTGCCTTATAAGTTCTGTCGCTGCGACGCTGGTTGTGCTGGAGTTTTTCTCTCAGTTTGCCAAGCGGGCGGGATACAAAAGAGGTGAAAAGTACCCGACGCTGATGATGGTGTGCATAACCTTTGCCGCGCACATGGGAGGCAGCGTTTGGACATTCCGCACTCCAGACGCGATTCTCGTCGGATATATCAAGGCACAGGGCGGCAGCGTACCGCTTATTCCCTACTTTCTGTGCTCCGTGTTCATCGGCGGCGGCGCGCTGGTGCTGTATATGCTGTACTGCAAACTCTTCTCTAAAGCTGACACAACTCCCCTTGTAAACTGCTGCGCCGAAATCGAGACTGTGCCCATGACGACGTACCAGAGGCAGCTCCTCACCTGCTCGCTCGTTCTCCTCGCCCTGCTCATTATGGAGAGTATGCTGCCGTCGGGCAGCGGCATCGGCAGCATACTCAGCATGATAGGCACAAACGGCATTGTTACGGCCATGCTTGCGGCGATGATGTTTTTCCGTCTGAAGGACGGCGGGAGCTTTGCCGATATCGAGCAGGGCATGAAGAGCGTTCCATGGAAGATCTTCTACGTAATAATCTTCAATATGCCGATGGCCTCCATTTTGAACGACGGCTCCCTCGGCATCAGCGATACATTGTCGAGCGCAATAACCTCCCTGTTCGGTGCTGATATAAACACTACTCTGTTCATATTCATAATGACCGTGCTGATCGTTGTGTGCACAACGTTTATAGGCAACGTAACGGTGTGCCTGATGTTCTATAACATCGTGTCGCTGTTTGCTCCGGCGCTTGGCCTGTCCACAACTGTACTTGCCTGCATAATAAGTCTCACTTCAAACGCCTCCGTTATTCTCCCCGGCGCGAACCCGCAGGCAGCCATGCTCCACGCGCGCAGAGACTGGGTGGAGACGAAGGACGTCGCTAAATATGGAGCTATACAATCCGCGGCAGTAATTGCAACGGTTATGCTGGCATTCACACTTTTCCTTCAAAAAGTCTTGTAAAAAAGGAGAAACACAATGTATAAGGCGGATCACACTTGCCTTGTCGTATCTGATATTGACGCTGAACGCAGCTTTTACGAAACCGCGCTCGGCTTCCGTATGGTCGAAGAGCGGCATCCGAACGAGCATGTGCGCATGATGTTCCTTGAGGACGCGGCGAAGAGCTACCGGCTTCAGCTCCTCAGCGGAAGGGGTGCAGCGCAGCCGGATTTTGGACATACCGCCGTCGTCTGCGACGATTTCGATGCAGCGTACGCCAGCCATCTGGGTATGGGCTGCGTAAAGGGCGGTATTATTGTTCAGAACGATCTGAAAAGCTATTTTATAGTTGACCCGGAAGGGTACGAAATTGAGATACTTAACCGGTAAGAAAGGAGACATACAATGAAAATCACAGGTGTTGACATATACCATGTTCGTCTTGCGAACCCTCCCCAGCGGAACTGGTTCCCGACCTGCATCAGAATAAGCACAGACGAAGGTATCTGCGGCTGGGGCGAAGCGGGCATTCCCGTCAAGGCCGGCAAGGAAGCCATCGGGCGCTATATTGCCGAGCTTTCCGGAATGATAGTCGGCATGGATCCGATGGACAATGAGAAGATATGGAACATGCTCTACTCCAATTCCTACTGGACGTACGGCGGCGGCGCCCTGAACTTTGCGGCGATCAGCTCCATAGATATGGCGCTGTGGGATATAAAGGGCAAGGCTCTCGGCGTCCCCGTTTACAAGCTGCTCGGCGGCAAGACCAACGATGCTCTGCGCAGCTATGCCAGCCAGACTCAGCTCGGCTGGGGTGCGTGCCGCAGGATATCCGTCACGCCGGAGGAATACGCAGAGAACGCCATGGAGGCCGTGAAGCAGGGCTTTACCGCCATAAAGGTCGACCCGTTCTGGACTGACGACGAGGGCAAGGCCGCCAGCGCGAACCGCGAGGCGGTTCCACCTGAGAAGCGCTCCGACTGGACTTGGACAGGCTTTGCGCGCGGCGACCAGCTCACCAGCGTTTCAAACCGCGTCGGTGCCATACGTGACGCCGTCGGCGACAAGGTCGACATCGTCATAGAGTTTCACGGCATCATGGACGTCAATACCTCCATACAGGTCGGCCGCGAGCTTGACCAGTACAAGTGCCTGTATTATGAAGAGCCGGGCAGCAGCGTAAACCCGCGCACGACGCTTGAATTCAAGCGCGGTGTGCATACCCCCGTCGCAACCGGCGAGCGCATCGGCTCCACTTGGGGCTTCCAGCGTCTTGTTGAGGATCGCGCGATCGACGTTGCTCAGCCGGATCTCGGAATAATCGGTGGCTTCACGGAAATGAAGAAAATGTGCGACTTTGCCAATCTGCACAGCGTCGGCATACAGATTCACAACATGGGCGGCCCCATCCAGTGCGCGGCCACGCTCCATGTGGAAACTGCCATCCCCAACTTTGTTATCCACGAGCACCTGAGTTGGAATGAGCTTGAAGCTTTCCGCCGTCTCGGCAAATACGATTACCAGCCCACAAACGGCAAGCTTCAGGTTCCCGAAATTCCCGGTATCGGACAGGAGCTCAGCGAAGAGGCTATCGCCCAGTCTGAAATTCTTCACGTCGGAGGCTGAATATGAAAATCGTTGTTGTTGGCGCCGGTGCAACCGGCGGAATGCTCGGCGGGTATCTTGCGCTTGCCGGCGAGGATGTTTGTCTGCTTGACCCGTACGAGGCGCATATGAACGCCTGCCGCGAAAACGGCCTGACGATAAAGGCAGCGAGCTTTCTTTCCGTAAATGACGTTAAGGAGTATAACGTAAAACTGAATGCAACCACAAACGCTTCCGAGGCAGGCATCGCCGACGTTGTGCTGTTCATGCCCAAGGGCATACATTCGCGCGACGCCATGCCGAACGCGCTTGCAGTAAGCGACGAGCACACCGTTCTGCTTACAATGCAGAACGGTCTCGGAAATGTTGAGGTGATCTCCGAATATTTTGCTCCGGAGAGAATAGCCTGCGGTATAACCTCCATATCCAGCGGACTGCCTGAACCCGGAGTCGTAACGCCGAGGATACCGGCACACAATCAGGTTTGGATCGGTGCGGAGAACAGAGCCCTTGAACCTGTGCTTGAGCAGCTGGCGGCGGACTTCAGGAAAGTCGGCCTTGAGGCTGCGTATGATGAAGATATCATTACGCGCATCTGGGAGAAATTCGCAATGAACTGCGGCGTTAACGCCGCAACGTCGATACTCCGGCTCACTGCGAGAAATGCAGCGCAGTTTCAGGATTATATCGACATCCGTCAGGAGGTCATACGCGAGGTAGACGCCATAGCGAAAAAACGCGGCATTTACATGAACCCGCGTACGATATTCGGCCTTGGCGACGTCGCTGTTCCCCTCGCCCAGTCGAAGAGTCCGGACACATATGCATCCATGGCACAGGACGCAAAAGCGAAGCGCCACACGGAGATAATGAGTCTCAACGGCTACGCCGCTGCCGAAGCGCGGCGTCTCGGAGTCGCTGCGCCATACAATGAGTGCCTTACAAAGCTTGTGAAAGTCATTGAGCAGGCTTACGACCTTCAGTTCTGAATTCTCTCCTATTTCATAGCCCATACGCAAACCGCAGGCAGAACGCTTAAACGTTCTGCCTGTGGTTATTTATGCCGTGAAACGGCTATATTCTCAAGCTTCGCCCAAACGCGGCTGCCGACTGCGCAGGTCACAAGACCTATCGCTACGCCAAGCACCGCCGCGCCTATAATATCAGTCGGATAGTGTACGTAGAGATAAAGGCGTGAAAAGGCAATCAGTACGGCAAGCGGTATCGCGGCAAAGCCAAACCGCCGGTCTGCCTTTGTCAGTATCGTCGCGCCGATGACGGACGAGAGCGTATGCCCGGACGGGAACGAATAGTCTGTGGGGTTTGCGATAAGAAGCCGGACGCTTTCATCCACCCAGCACGGGCGCGGGCGCGCGATAAGCGGCTTGAGCGTTACGTTCCCTATCAGCACGCCGAATGCCAGTCCGGCCAGCAAAAGTGCACCGTATTTACGGTATTTCTTCGTGACAAGCAGTGCGCCCGCCGCGAATATCCAGACCGCGCCGCTGTTTCCAAGGGACGTGATCTTCGGCATTAGGAAATCCATCGCGGGGCAGACGAGCGTATTCTGAATCCAGTGCAGTATTGTCCAGTCAAAGCTCATATTGCCGCCTTCTTTCCGCGCGCCGGTCTGGCGCCGCCATGGTGAACCGTCCATCTACGCAGCGCCTCCAGCCCCAGAAGGGCAACGACACCCAGCACGAAGCCGAGCCAGTCAAATGTCAGTACGCTGACCGGGCTCTGCGGGGCATCCAGCCCGGCAGGTCCCATAACGATGGCATAAAGCGAACCGGCCATCAGGCCGAGAATGAACCACACCATCTGGCTGCGATATTTTCTGAGCGCAGAGCGTATGGCGTGAATCGAAAGGCCGATCCCGGCGAGGACGCCGAAGCCCAGCGCGCATAGTCCGGGGAAGGCAGAGAAGTCCAAGCTCAGAAATGTCCTGACTGCCTGAATGGCAGGCAAGTACACGCCCGCAATCAGCAGGATCGTCGAACCGGAAATTCCGGGCAGCACCATCGCGGTAATCGCCACCGCACCGGAGACGAAAATATAGCCCAGCATCCACACCGGCGCGCCCGCGAAGCGGATGGCAACGCCCACGGTGTTCGCCCGCAGGAGTGTCAGCAGCACAACAAGCAGTACGCCGAGCGCCGCAAACGGCGCGTATCTCTCACGTCCGCGCAGCACGTTCCACTCCGCACGTATCACAAACGGGAACGAGGCCAGCGTCAGGCCAAGGAACAGGCTGCTCATAAAATAAATATGCGCTTCAAAGAGCTTCGACAGCGCCAGCACACATGCGCCCATTCCGATCACCCAGCCCGCGCCAAGCTTCAGCAGGTACGAAATCGCGCCCTTCCTCGCCGCGGCATCCCTTCCGAACAGATTGTGCAGCGCGTCAAGAAATCGGTCGTAAAAGCCGAGAATGAACGCGATAGTCCCGCCGGACACGCCGGGAACGCTGTCCGCCAATGCCATGCAAAAGCCGTGAATTGCAGTCATAATCATGTTTTCTCTCCTTTTCGGCGTACGCCGAGCAAGTTTTTCACTGCGAGAAGCAGCGGTTTCATATTCAAAATCAGCAATGCCGTCAGGCACACCGCCTGCGCGAGCCGCCATCCCGGCAGCCGCATAGTCAGCCACACCGCCTGCACGGCAAGCAGCAGCACGTCCAGCGCCACGGTCGGCGCGGCAAGCGAGAACGGCAGCAGCCGTCTGACGCTGACCACACGGGCAAGGAACACCAGCACATAGCTTGCAAACGTCGCAAGCGCCGCGCCATGAATCCCGATGCGCGGGATAAGCAGCATATTCAGAATCACGTTGCTCCCCGCTCCCAGCAGAGACGTCCAGAATGACAGGCCGCTCCTCTTAGACACGACATACACGCTGCTCAAGAACGAAGAAAACGCCGCGAACACCATTGCAAGGCAGAGCGTCGGTACGAACTGCCATGCTGAGAAGAACTCCTCCTCGGCAAGCAGCTGCACCAGCGGCCGCGAAAACGTGATCACGCCCGACGCGCTCAGCAC
>CAVCWF010000189.1:0-10660 GCA_963605945.1 Lachnospiraceae bacterium | reverse complement strand
TTATTGTATTTGAGGCGGGCCTTGCCCCCTCAAGCTCCCCCGCTGCTCTCTTATCCGTGACCATCTGCACGTATTTTTTGACAGACTGCGAGCCTGCCGTGATGCGCGTTCATCACAGCAGGCTCCTGATCATTTATTCCGCATCCGGTTCGGCAGCCGAGGGAGCGTCCGGTGCGCCCTTCATAAACATCCGCTGCAGCTGGCCGATTATCGCGCCGGAGAGCACGACGGTCAGCAGCGAGTATGCGATGCGGCGCAGCGGAATATAGCTCAGCGACGCGAGCAGAACCACAATGTCCGCCGCGAGGTAGACCCACTGCACATTGCAGTGCAGCAGCCTGCCCACGGACATTGCAAGCGCGTCATCCCCGCCGGGGGCGCCGCCCGCGAGCACACATATTCCGACTCCGCCGCCGACGAATACCGCGCCGACCACTGCCGCGAGCAGCGGCATCTCGGCGATGCCCGTCCAGAGCCGCGGGAAGCGCTCAAGTATCGCGTAAAACGCGGAGAAGGACAGGCTTGCCACGCCTGAGCGGACGATAAAGCTCCAGCCGAGGACGCGCAGCCCAAGCACATAGCAGGCCGCATTCATCACGAGCGAGGACACCGACGGCGAGAGACCGAACCAGTGGTCAAGCAGCAGGATCAGGCCGAGGACGCCGCCCTCGGTGACGCCGGACTGCGAATGGATATTATAAAGTCCGAAGGCGAGGATAAAGCTGCCGGAGAGCAGCATTATCCAGCTTTTGCGGTCAATATCCCGAAAGATGCGGGAGACGCGGGAGAACAAAATAACAAAACCTTTCTATAATGTGATGCGGGCGCAGTCCGCCGCCTTCATCGAGAGATAGGCGTTTATAAACCCGTCCAGATCGCCGTCCATGACGTTCTGGATGTTGCCGTTTTCATACTCGGTGCGCTGATCCTTGACGAGCTGGTACGGCATGAAAACATAGGAGCGGATGGCGCTGCCGAAGTCGATCTTCATCTGCACGCCCTTGATGTCACTTATCTTTTCAAGGTGCTCACGCTCCTTGATCTCCGCGAGCTTGGAGCGAAGCATCTCCTTGCAGTTTTCGAGGTTCTGGAAGTGGCTGCGCTCGACCTGACTGGAGACGACGATGCCGGTGGGGATATGGGTCAGGCGGACGGCGGACGAGGTCTTGTTGACCTTCTGGCCGCCTGCGCCGGAGGAACGGTAGACGTCCATCTTGATATCCTCGTCGCGCAGTTCGATCTCCTTATTGTCGGTTATCTCCGGCATTATCTCGACCGCGGCGAAGCTGGTCTGACGGCGGCCGGACGCATCGAACGGAGAGATACGGACAAGGCGGTGTACGCCGTGCTCGCTCTTGAGGAAGCCGTAGGCGTTGTCGCCCTCGATCTTGATTGTCGCGGACTTGATGCCGGCCTCGTCGCCGTCCTGATAATCCATGACGGTGTACTTATAGCCGTGGCGCTCCGCCCAACGGACATACATGCGGTAGAGCATGGACGCCCAGTCCTGCGCCTCCGTGCCGCCCGCGCCGGGATGCAGCGTCAGAAGCGCGTTGTTCGCGTCGTATTCGCCGGTAAGCAGCGTTCCGAGGCGCATGGACTCCGCCTTCTCGGCGAAGCTCTTATATTCGCTCTCCAGCTCTTCGAGCATGGAGTCGTCGTTCTCCTCGATGGCCATCTCGCACATGGTGTACATATCGTCCCACGCGGAGCAGAGCTTCTGATAATTCTCGCATTTGTTCTTGAGAGTTTTCAGCCGCTTCTGAACCTTCTGGGAGTTCTCGACATCGTTCCAGAAATCCGGGCGCTCGCTGGCGGCCTCCAGCTCTTCTATCTCCTTCTGCGCCGCCTCAAGCTTCAGCGCGCCGCGCAGGACTTCAAGCGTCGGCTTCGCAGCGTTCAGCTTTGACTTATATTCTTCAAATTCAAGCATAGTATTCAGCTACCTTTTCAGATTTAATTATAACTATGATATTATATACAAAATTCCGCAACTTGTAAATGAGTTTTTTTATCAGCATTTTTAGCGCGTAAACTTGCGTCTTGCGCTTCCATTCCGCGGCGGTTTATGTTATAGTGTATCCGAATGTAAAGATGCGGCTTACGCCGTAAAGACAAAATGTAAAAAAGACAGAGGAGAAAAAACGCGATGATTTCACACGGCAAAGAGATCAAGGTGTTCACCGGCAACTCGAACCCTGAGCTTGCGCACGATATCTGCGCCCAGCTTTACCAGAACCTCGGCAACTCCACCGTATCCCAGTTTGCGGACGGCGAGTGCTCGATTTCCGTGTTTGAGCCTGTGCGCGGCAAGGATGTTTTTATCGTTCAGTCCACCTGCGGTCCCGTAAACGACAACCTCATGGAGCTGCTCATTATGATCGACGCAATGCGCCGCGCCTCCGCGGGACGTATTACCGCCGTTATCCCTTACTTCGGCTACGCGCGTCAGGACCGCAAGGCCAAGAGCCGCGACCCCATCTCCGCGAAGCTCGTCGCAAACCTTATAACCGCCGCCGGCGCTGACAGAGTCCTCACGATGGATCTGCACGCGGCTCAGATTCAGGGCTTCTTCGACATTCCCGTTGACAACCTCATGGGTGCGCACCTCTTCTCCAAGCACTATGTCAAGATGTTCGGCAAGGGCAACGAGGATCTCATGGTCGTCTCGCCCGACGTCGGCAGCACCGCCCGTGCCCGCGCCTTCTCCATGAAGCTCGGTGTGAACATGGCCATCGTTGACAAGCGCCGCGAGAAGGCAAACCAGTCCGAGGTCATGAACATCATCGGCAACGTCGAGGGTAAGACCTGCATCCTGCTCGACGATATCGTCGACACCGCCGGCTCCCTCTGCGGCGCGGCAAAGGCCATCAAGGAGATCGGCGGCGCGAAGGAGGTCTACGCCTGCGCGACTCACGGCGTTCTCTCCGGCCCCGCTCTTGAGCGTATCGAGAACAGCTGCATCAAAGAAATGCTCTTCCTCGACACCATCCCCTACCCCGCGGACAAGCCCAAGCTCGACAAGATCAGCTACCTGTCCACCGCTCCCGTATTCGCGGAAGCCATCCGCAGAATTTACGAGGAAGTCTCCATCTCCAATCTGTTCGATTAATCTTTAGTTTCAGAGGTAAACCATGCTTTTCAAGCGTTCAGGCGGTATAAGCTGGCTTGTCGTGTTTCTCGGCAATCCCGGCACAAAATACGAAATGACCCGTCATAACGCAGGCTTCATGGCCGGAGACGCCATGGCCAAGGCGCAGGGAGCGGCGATAAACCGCTCCCGCTTCAAGGCGCTGACCGGCACCTGCGATATCGGCGGCGAGACCGTCATGCTTATGAAGCCGCAGACATTTATGAATCTGTCCGGCGAGGCAGTGGCTCAGGCGGTGAGTTTTTATAAGCTCGCGCCGGATCACGTCATCGTCGTCTCGGACGAGGTCGCTCTGCCGATAGGGAAGCTCCGCATACGCACAAAGGGCTCCGCCGGCGGGCACAACGGACTTAAAAATATCATCGCGCTGCTCGGCACCGATCAGTTCCCTAGGATCCGTATCGGCGTCGGCGCCGCGCCGCACCCTGATTACGACATGGCTGACTGGGTGCTGTCCAGCTTCAAGGGCAAGGACGCGGAGGACATTCTCGCCGCAGCCGCGCGCGCGGCCGAGGCTGTCGAATGCTACATCACCAAGGGCGCAGATCGCGCCATGAACCTATATAACTGAAAGTTTGACGGCAGAGGTTTACCCTGCCGTCAATTCAAAAAGGAGGCCGCCATGAAGAAAAACTGTATTGCCATGCTGCTGGCAGGCGGGCAGGGTTCGAGACTCTACGCGCTGACCCAGAACGTGGCGAAGCCCAGCGTTCCATTCGGCGGAAAGTACCGCATAATCGACTTTCCGCTCTCCAACTGCGCAAACTCCGGTATTGACACTGTCGGCGTACTGACCCAGTACCGCCCGCTCCAGCTCAACAGCTACATAGGCAACGGTCAGCCGTGGGATCTTGACGTGTCCGACGGCGGCGTGTACATTCTGCCTCCGTATCAGAGCGCGGGCGAAAAAGGCTCATGGTTCTCCGGCACCGCCAACGCCATCTACCAGAACATCGGCTTCATCGAGAACTACGACCCCGAAAACGTGCTCATCCTCTCCGGTGACCACATCTACAAGATGGACTACGCCGACATGCTGCGCGAGCATATCGAGCACGATGCCGCATGTACGATATCCGTGCTTCAGGTCTCGATGGACGAGGCGACGCGCTTCGGCATTATGAACCTCGGCGAGGACGGCTACGTCAGCGAATTTGAGGAAAAGCCGAGGCATCCGAAGAGCGATCTGGCTTCGATGGGCATATACATATTCAATTGGAAGAAGCTGCGCGAATACCTCATCGCCGACGAGAACGACCCCTATTCCAGCAAGGATTTCGGCAAGAACATCATCCCGAACATGCTCGCCGCAGGCGAAAAGCTGTGGCCGTACCGCTTCAAGGGCTACTGGCGCGACGTCGGCACGATAACGAGCCTCTGGGACGCGAACATGGATATGCTCTCGTCCACACTCATAAACCTGTTCGACCCCGCATGGCCGATCAGCAGCCGCAGCCCGATCTGCCCGCCGCACTACGCGGGGCCGGAGTCCGAGATAATCCACTCCATCGTCACCGAGGGCTGTGAGATATACGGCCATGTTGAAAACTCCGTCCTGTCCTCCAACGTCAGAGTCGGCAAGGGCGCGAACGTCATTTACAGCGTCGTCATGCCCGGCGCAGTCATCGAGGACGGCGCGACGGTGGAATACGCCATTGTCGGCGAGAACACGGTCATCCACAGCGCCGCGCACGTCGGCGCGCCGCCCGACGGGACGGACGCTTGGGGCGTCGCTACCTGCGGGCCTAACATAGAGATACGCGGCTCCGCGTCCGTTCCGGCAGGAGCCATGATATACACCGGGGAGGAGGTTTGAGCCATGTACGATCTTCACGGAATAATATTTGCTTACAGCGCTTCCCCTGAGCTGGGCGAGCTTGTCCGCCGCCGCACCGCGGCGTCCCTCCCGTTCTGCGGGCGTTACCGCCTTATCGACTTTGCCCTCTCCTCCATGATGAACGCCGGTATACGCGACGTCGGCGTCATCATGCAGCGCGACTACCAGTCTCTGCTCGACCATATCGGCAGCGGCAAGAACTGGGACATGAGCCGCCGCTACGGCGGGCTGCGTATGCTGCCGCCCTTCGGCCTGCCGGAATATCACCGCGGCAACTACACCGGCACCATCGAGGCGCTCAACGCCGTCGCTACCTATGTGCGCGACATCCCGCAGAAGCACATCGCGCTCCTGCTCGGCAGCGTATGCGCGAACATCGACCTCACCGCCGCCATGCACCAGCATGCGAAGACCGGCGCGGAGATCACGGCCATCTGCTCCGCCGGCGAGCTTACCGGCAGCAACCACCGCTATGTCATCGACGATGACGGCATGGTAAAGCAGCTTCTGTTTGACCGCACCGATCCCGGCGAGGGCATCCCCTCTCTTGAGGGATACATCATCAACAAGGATACTCTTCTGCGCATAATGGACAAATGCAAGGCGCTGAATCTGTATCGTTTCCACAAGGACGCCGTGTCCTCCTTCCTCGCGGAGGGCGGCAGGATGGCGGCCTATGTGCACGAAGGCTACGCCGCATCCATCAGAAGCGTGGCTGACTATTATCAGTGCAGCATGGATATGCTTAACGGTGAGCTGCGCCGTCAGCTTTTCCCGGCGGAGCGCCCCGTAAGAACCCGCGCCCACGAGGAGGTCAGCACCTACTACGGCGAAAACGCCGGCTCCAAGAACAGCCTTATCGCCGACAACTGCATCATCGAGGGCAGCGTGGAAAATTGCATCGTGTTCCCCGGTGTCCGCATAGCGCGCGGCGCGAAGCTCACCAACTGCATCATTATGAAGGGCAGCACAATAGGCGAATGGGCGGAGCTCAACTGCGTCATTTCCGACAAGTATTGCAGCTACTCGCCCGGCATCACCCTCACCGGCAATCCCAGACTGCCCATCGTAGTTCCCAAGGACAGCAAAATCTAATCTTTTCACCCGGAGGTATAACCCATGATCGGAGAAATTTCCCGCGACGAAGTACGCAGCGCGATAGAAGATAAGCTCTGCGCCCATTTCAGCGTCACCAGCGCCAGCGCTACCGACGATCAGGTCTTTCAGGCCACAGCGATAGTCATAAACGAAATAATGAGCAGGCTCCTTGCCGCCGAAAGCCCAACGAAGCATGAAAAAGAAGTCCATTACATGTCGATGGAATTCCTGATGGGGCGCAGCCTTATGAAAAACGCCTTCAACCTCGGCATTTCCGACGCCGTCACAGGCGCGCTGGAGGATCTGGGGCGCAATGCGTCCGACATCTTCGAGGCCGAGCCTGATGCGGGTCTCGGCAACGGCGGTCTCGGCCGCCTCGCCGCCTGCTATATGGACAGCATGGCCACCTGCGGCTACGAGGGCACGGGCTACTCCATCTGCTACGAGCTGGGAATTTTCCGTCAGAGGTTTGAAAACGGCCGTCAGACCGAGGTCGCCGACAACTGGCGCACCGCAGCCGAGAGCTGGCTCATCCCCCGCTGGGAGGACGCCGTCGAGGTTCGCTTCGGCGGGCACGTCGCCCCACACTGGGACAGCATGGGGCACTATCACGCCGAATACACCGGTTATACCGCCGTCATTGCCGTCCCGCGCGACATGCTCATCGCGGGTTACGGCGGACGCGAGATAAACACCCTGCGTCTGTGGGATGCAAAAAGCCCCAATTCGCTCGACATGTACCTCTTCTCCGAGGGCGAATATGTCAAGAGCATGGAGCAGCGCACCATGGCCGAGGTCATAACCAAGGTTCTCTACCCGCCCGACGAGCACGTCGAGGGCAAGATTCTGCGTCTGAAGCAGCAGTACTTCTTCGTCTCCGCAACTGCGCAGGACGTTGTGCGCAAGCACATCCGCAAGTGGGGCGACATCAGGTCCTTCGCCGAGCACCACGCCATGCAGATAAACGACACTCACCCGACGCTGATAATCCCGGAGCTGATGCGCATATTCATGGACGAATACGGCCTAGGCTGGGACGAGGCGTGGGACATTGTCAAGAACTCCGTCGCCTACACCAACCACACCGTTATGAGCGAAGCGCTTGAGAAGTGGCCGCAGGACATCGTGCAGCAGCTGCTGCCGCGCCTGTGGGAGATCATGTGCGAAATAAACCGCCGCTGGTGCGATTATCTGGTGCAGAACTTCGGTCAGGGCGAGCGCGTCGGCCGCAACCTCATCATCCGCGACAATCAGGTGCACATGGCAAACCTCTGCCTTGCTGCCTGCTACAAGGTCAACGGCGTTTCGCGCCTGCACGGCGAGATCCTGAAAAACGACCTGTTCCACGATATCTACACCATCCGTCCGGATCGCTTCACCTCCGTCACCAACGGCATCGACCATCGCCGCTGGCTCAGCCAGATAAACCCCGGCCTGCACGGCCTGATATGCGAGCTGCTCGGCGGCGACGCATATCTGCTTGAGCCGGAGCGGCTTGAAGAGCTTGCAAAATTCGCTTCCGACGGCGAAGTTCTCCGCCGCGTCAACGAGATAAAGCTTGAGAACAAGTACCGCTTCGCGGAATTTGCGATGCGCAACGACGGCTTCACCCTCAACACCGACGCGATAATGGACGTGCAGATAAAGCGTCTGCACGAGTACAAGCGCCAGCTTCTCTGCGCGATGAGCATTGCGAGCCTCCAGCTCCAGCTGCACGACAACCCGAACATGGACTTCGTCCCGCGTACCTTTGTGTTCGGCGCGAAGGCCGCGGCGGGCTACAAGACCGCAAAGCGCATAATCGAGTTGCTGCTGTCCATGGCCGAGGACATCAACAACGACCCCGTCTGCCGCGGCAGGCTGCAGGTCTACTTTGTGGAGAACTACCGCGTCTCCGCAGCCGAGGCCATAGTTCCCGCCGCTCAGGTGTCCGAGCAGATCTCCACCGCCGGTAAGGAAGCCTCCGGCACCGGCTGCATGAAGCTGATGATGAACGGAGCCGTGACTATCGGCACGCTCGACGGCGCGAACGTCGAGATGTACGAACGCCTCGGCGATGAGAACATGTTCCTCTTCGGCCTGCACACCGACGAGATCGCCCGCGTCCGCGCGGAGGGCTACGACCCCTCCGCCATCGCCGGTGCCGACGCCGAGATACGCCGCGTACTCGACCGCTTCAGTCAGGGCTTTGCCGACGGCAAGAGCTATTCCGATCTGGTGTCCCAGCTCATCTACGGCGGCGACCAGTACATGCTCATCGCCGACTACCGCGCCTATGCCGACACACAGCGCCGCCTGTACGACAGCATCCGCGACCCGCAGGAGCGCGGCAGACTTTCCATTATGAACACCGCCCGCAGCGGAGTTTTCGCCGCCGACAGGGCGATTCGTGAGTACGCGGAGAATATATGGAACCTCAAGTAAAAAAGCTTCACGCCGTCGTTGCCGGCGGCGTGAACATGGATATATGCGGTAAGCCGGCCTTGGCTCTCCGTATGCGTGACTCCAATCCGGGCTTCGTCTCCCTCAAGCCCGGCGGAGTCGGGCGCAACATTGCGCACAATCTCTGCCTGCTCGGCATGGACGTCAGTCTCATCGCCGCCATCGGCGGGGACGTCTACGGCAGCAGCCTTATGGACGGCTGCCGCAGTCTCGGCATGGACATGTCGATGGCGCGCGTAGAGCCCCAGCGCCGCAGTTCTACATATTTATACGTAACGGATGAGATGGGAGACATGTGCGTCGGCATCGCGGATATGGACATCGCCGAGTGCGTGACACCGGAGCATCTGGCCTCCTGTATCGACAGAATAAACAGCGCCGACGCGCTGGTGCTGGATACGAATCTCAGCGCCGAAGCGATACGCTTCCTCGCCGCCGCCTGCACCGTGCCGATCTACTCGGATCCGGTCTCCACCGCGAAGGCGATGAAGCTGCTCCCGGTGCTGGACAGAATCTATGCGCTCAAGCCGAACGCGCTTGAGGCGCGGTATCTGACGGGCGAGGCAGAGCCGGAAAAGGCCGCAGAACGTTTCCTCGAAATGGGCGTGAAGCGGGTGTTTATAAGCCTTGGCACCGAGGGTATGCTCTACGCTTCCGCCGACGGCATCGGCCGCGTCCCCTGCTGCCCGGCAAACATGATCGACGCTACCGGCGCGGGCGACGCCGCGATGGCCGCCATCGTCTGGGGCGGCACTCAGGGCTTCAGCGCACAGCAGTGCGCCGCCGCCGCGACGAAGGCTGGTGCGCTCACCGTCGAGTGCGAGTTCACAAACAGCCCCGATCTCTGCCCGCAGGCTCTTATTTGACAATAAATATAAAATTCAGAAAGGGGACAGTTCATGTTCTGCGAAAACTATGATAAGCTCGTATCCAATCTTGAAGGCCGCGGCTTCACCGTTCACGGCGCCGCCAGCGGCGAGGAAGCGAAAAAGCTTGTATTGGAGCTGATAGGCGACCGCGCCTCCGTCGGCTGCGGCGGCTCGATGACCATCAGCTCGCTTGGGCTTCCCGACGCTCTGCGTGCGCAGGGCAACCCCGTCTATTTTCACTGGGACGTCAAGCCTGAGGAGCGCGCGGAGATATTCGAGAAGGCCAAGGCGGCGGACTGGTACCTGTGTTCGACCAACGCCATCACGATGAACGCCAAGCTCATAAATATCGACGGCAACGGCAACCGCGTCGCCGCGATGTTCGGCGGGCCGAAAAAAGTCGTGCTCGTAGTCGGCAAGAACAAGCTTGCCGCCGATCTTGAGAGCGGCATGGCGCGCGTCAAGGCCGTGGCATGTTCAAAGAACGCGCAGCGGTTCGGCTTCAACACGCCCTGCGCTGTCACCGGCAAATGCGTGGACTGTCACCACGCACAGCGTCTCTGCTCCGTCACGACGATAATCGAGCAGAAGCCCCGTCTTCTCGACGAACTGCACATCGTCCTCGTCGACGAGGAACTCGGATATTGATATAAGCTTTGCCGCGGAGCGCTGCCCCTTCTAGGGGAAGTGGCGCGTAGCGCCGAAGGGGTCGCCAGTCTCAGATTATTGCCAATAGGAAAAAGAAAAATCAACGCGAAAAATAGGGGACGGCCTTTGTGCCGTCCCCTTTTCTTGCGCCTAACACTAATATGAAAATCGACACGGCTGTTTAAACAACCTGTCATTGCGAGGAGCGAAGCGACGTGACAATCCGTCCTCCTTAATGCTGTACTAAAAGCACTCTGTTGCATAAAAGAGAGAGACGGATTCCCACAACCAGTGACATCGGTCACTGGTTTCGGAATGACAACTTTTTCTTTACTCTGCTCTTTCTTTTACCTAATGGCACTTTCTATACTCTGGCGACCCCTCAGTCACGGCTAACGCCGTGCCAGTTCCCCTAAAAGGGGCGCCAAGCCTTCTCTTTTACCTAATGGCAATACACCAACCCCGGCGCCCCCTCAGTCGGCTAACGCCGCCAGCGTCTCGCTGCGGCTCGGTCACGGCGCGGAGCAACCATCGCACCCGCCCCAAACCTTCGCCGCGGAGCGCTGCCCCTTCTAGGGGAAGTCCCCAGTGCGCACACTGGGGAAAGGGGTCGCC
>CAVCWF010000188.1:0-12314 GCA_963605945.1 Lachnospiraceae bacterium | reverse complement strand
CGATGTGCTGGTCAACGTCGCAGATGATGAACTCGGGCAGGGTCTGGAGCGGGATGGGGATGAGATCCTTGAAGCCCTTCATGAACAGCGGGGGCAGAACCTCGTCCATCGGAACCATAACGTCGCTCAGCGGGCCGCCGCCAAGGCGCTTGTCGTTTGCGAGGACGAGCGCGATTTTGCCGGTCAGGCTCTGGACGATTGCGTGCATGTTCATGTGCGCTATCTTCAGCTCGTAGCCGCGATAGCCCTCGAACAGACGGTCGATAAACATGAAGGTGCCGAGGTAGGAACCCATCCAGCGGTATTCCCAGAAGCCCTTGAGGCAGGGGATGGGAGCGGAGGCGACCATCTTTGCCATGGCGAGGAGGTTGTTGAGCCATGCGGCGTAGTCCACCATGGTGTCCTTCACGCCGCGCCACTCACGCCATTTCGCAACGCCGGTCTTGTCGTAGTAGCGGCTGCGCTGGCCGCCTACGCCGTGCTCGGCCTGCCAGATGGGGTCGAAGCGCTCAAGCTTTTTATCAATAGAAGCAATTATTTTGTCAGTAATCTTCATCTTATTTGCCTCCCTGAATGGACTTGATTTCCAGAGACTCTATGAATGCTTGGAAGCGTGTACGGAGCTGGCCGACCGCGCCGAGAGCGTATTCCTTCTCGATGGTGCAGCAGGGGATGTGCAGCTCTTCGGTGAAGATGTGGTTCGCGAGAACCTTTTCATAGCTCCAGAATTCGCAGAACTTCATGTTCTCATAGATAACGCCGTTTGCCTTAAAGTCGTGGACAAGCTTGGTGACCTCGGCGTGACGCTGGTCGATCTTTTCGCCGTCCATGAAGCGGGCGCACTGATTCCAGTGCAGATAGTGGCGGCAGATGGCGTCAAACGCGGTCTCACCGGGCAGGATCTCGATCTGCTCACGGCTGGGGAAGCTGCCGAAGCAGTAACGGTCGGCAACGACCATAGCGCCGCAGGTCTCGATGAGCTTGGTGAATTCGGGATCGTCCACCTCGGAGCCGACGAGGACTACGCGGGCGCGGAACGGGAACTTCTCTTCCGGTTCGCGGGTCTTGAGCTCTTCCAGAGTCTCCTCAAGGTAGGGCTTGATGAGGTAGTGCGGGCATACCTGACTGACGAGGTTGATGACATGGAACTCGTAGCCGGTGATGTTCGGGTTCTCGCTCTTGCGGAAATCGCCGATCTCGGTGATGATGCGGCTGATCTCGTTGTGATCCTCAATAGCCTTGCGCATTGCGGCGTCGGACACGTCCACGCCGAAGCGATTCTTGAACTCATCGACGACCTTGAGCTTGAGCTGAGCCTTGTAGTAGTCGAGGTTGGTCTGGTCGCCCTTCATGGGAGGGTCGATCTGGGTAACGAAGAAGCGGGGATTCTTTACGGGGTTGATAAGGAAGAAGTGCTCCTCCATACGCTCCATAGTGGCGCAGGATTCGGCGCCGAGCAGTGCGTCGAGGTAGTTGTAGCCGCCCTCGATGGCGCGCTCAAGAATGGAGCGGGCGTAGGGACATGTACGGGTGGTCATGTAGTAGCTTGCGAGGTCGGTAGACGTGCAGCGTGGTGCGCGCAGGCGGCTTGAGAAGCAGCCGGGCAGGTTCAGCAGAACCTCAGGGACATAGTAGCAGTTGTATCCCAGTGCGTACTTTCCTTCTTCGACCGCCTTCGTGACCAGCTCGTTCTGAGCGTCCTGAAGGAGGTTTTCAAAGTAGATAAGATGCTTAAGGTCTTTCAAGCAATACACCTCTTTTTCAAATTTACCACACGAAAAATTTTTGATTCCGGGCATGGCATATCTGGGAAAATATTAACACAATCCAACCCAAACGTCAAGGAAAAGCCGGAGATATGAACAACAAAGGCGATAGACAAAATACCTGTATTGTATAACTTGTTCGCAAAATCGCGAAAAACGAACCAAGACCGTCCGGCCTTGGTTCGTTTTAGTCAACATCAATCTTACTTACGCATGCCCGCGACCTGATACATACCGTCGTCGGAGCCGTGATGGTGCGCGTCGATCTTCTCCCGGCTCATGCCATGCGCTGCTTAATGAGAGTGAGATGATTATATATGCTGTCCGAGAATTTTGTAAGCCCCCTAGGGGGATATTTTGTTATAAAACTTGACAAGCTAATATATGTTAGCTTATAATATGGCTAACGCCTGTTAGCCAATGCGCCCGCAGACGAATAGAAATGTCAGGAGAAACAAACATGGAATACATATTGAGCAAGAAGTACGACACGCCTGAGCTTCAGGCGATGATAATGGGGCCGAACCCGGTGAAGCTTGAGGAGGAGCTGCTGCGCGGCAGCCGCATTCCGGCGGGCGCGGTGGTCTGCGACCTTGGGAGCGGGACGGGGCTGACCTCGGTGTTCATGGCGAAGGAGTACGGCTTCACGGTCTATGCCGCCGACCTCTGGAGCGACCCGGACGAAAACCGCAGATTCTTCAGGCGGATGGGACTGCATGACGAGCAGATAATCCCCGTGAAGGCGGACGCGACGGAGATGCCGTTCGAGCGAGAATTCTTCGACGCGGTCGTGAGCACGGACTCATATAATTATTTCGGGCGCGACCCGGAATATCTGGACGCGAAGCTTGCGCCGTTCGTGAAGAGCGGCGGCTATATCTACATCGCCCTCACGGGGATGAAGAAGGATTGCCACGACGCGCTGCCGGAGGAACTGCTGCTCTCGTGGACTCCGGAGCAGCTGGACTACATACACGACGCGAACTACTGGCGCGGGATAATGAGCCAGAGCACGGAGACGGAGCTTCTGGAGCTGAGCGAGATGGAGTCGAACGAAGAGGTGTGGGCGGACTGGCTGCAGCAGGATAACGAGTATGCCGCGGGCGATCGCAGGGCGATGGAGGCCGGCGGCGGAAAATATCTGAATTTTATAAAAATCGTGCTCAGAAAGAAGTGAATAAAAATAACACCGGCGCGGAATTTTCCGCGCCGGTGTTCTTAAATTCCCTGCGCCGTTATGGGTAACGGATTCCCACGTCGCTTCGCTCCTCGGAATGACAGGAAAGTTTTTTGTCCTGCCGCTCGCTTTTCAAAATGCACCGGATGCCGCCAAAGGCATGCAGCGCTCAGTTGCCTGCGGCAAGCAGGGCGAGAATTTCTTCCTTGCCGGGGACACTGGATATGCCGCCGGGGCGCTGCACGGACAGCCCCGCCGCTGCGCAGGCAAAGCGCCCCATCGCGGCCAGCTCTTCCTCGTTCAGCTCTTCCGAAGCCTTACCGGAGGTGAGCAGGCAATATGCGGCGCTGCCGCCGAAAATGTCCCCCGCGCCGGTGGTGTCCGCCGCCTTTACGCGCACCGCCGGAACGCGGCACTGCGCGGCGCGGTTTTTTATAAAGCAGCCCTCGCTGCCGAGCGTTATCATCACGAGCTTCGCGCCGCAGTCGTTCAGAATAAGCTCTGCACTCTTCTCACAGCCGCAGCCGAACAGAAATTCGGCCTCCTCGCCGCTGATTTTCACAACGTCCGCATTCTTCAGCCCCCAGAGCATCTGCTCCGCGGCGGTGTCCAGCGACGGCCACAGCGGCTCGCGCAGGTTGGGGTCAAAGCTGATGAGCTTGCCGCGGCACCGTGCGTATTCCACGGCGGCCTGCGTCGCGGAGCGCGCCGGCTCGTCGGTGAGGCTCAGCGTGCCGAAATGCAGCATACGGCACTCGTCGATGACGGTCAGGTCAAGCTCGTCGGAGCGCAGGCGCGTGTCCGCGCCGGGCTTGCGCGCGAAGCTGAACGAGCGGTCACGGTTCTCGTCAAAGCGGACGAAGGCCAGCGTCGTGAACACGTCCGGGTCGGATATAAGCCCACGCGTGTCGATGCCCGCGGCGTCGAGCGTATGGCGCAGCATAAGACCAAAATCGTCCTCGCCGACCTTGCCCAGAAACGCCGTTTTCATCCCAAGCGCCGATAGCGCCGCGAGAAAATTACAGGGCGCGCCGCCGGGATGCGCCGCCATCGTGGGATAGCCGAGCGCATCAACGCTCTCCTGCGCAAAGTCTATGAGCACCTCGCCGATTGCGGCCACGTCTATTTTACCGTTCATGCCGCACCTCACTTCGCCGCGGGGTACTCGTTGCAGAGCAGGCGGTAGGGCGGCTCATCCTCTTCGATTTCGGGGAAGCGGCCGACGGGCGGGTTGAAGCGGTTGTCGGTGTTGTCGTCGTTGCACTGGCTCACCTCGCCGAGCAGCACCGCGCCCGTGCCGGGCTCGACGGAGAAATCGTGGTACAGATACTGCTGCACATGGATGCTCTCGCCCGGCGTGAGGCGTATCTGCGTACCGGCGGGGACGGTGTAGGTGCGGCCGTCGGTGTGCACGGTGACGTCGGACTCGTAGTCTATCTCCTCGTCCGGCAGACTGTTGTAGACGCGGATGAGCACGTTGCCGCCGCCGCGGTTTATGATGTCCTCGGTCTTGTACCAGTGAAAATGGTTCGGCGCGTACTGCCCTTCCTTGATATACAGCAGCTTCTCGGCGTATACCTTCGGGTACTTCTCCGGCATCTTGCGGTTGCCGTTGCGAATGGTTATCAGGGAGAAGCCGACCTTGTCGAAGTCGCCCAGACCGTAGTCGGTGATGTCCCAGCCGAGCATACAGTCGCGCACCTCGTCGTACTCGTGGCCGATGCTCTGCCACTGCTCCGGCGTGAAGCCGCAGAAGGGCGGCAGATAGCATTTGTATTCGCGGCACATGGCCTCCAGCTCCTTGAGAGCCTTGTTTATTTCACTGCGTTTCATCGAATGACCTCCGTGTTATCAATTCATGCAAGAGTAGTATATCGCGCTGACGGCCTGCGCGAACTGCGCTACCGTCACGCCATCAAGCCGGGCGAGCTGGCGCATAAGCCCGCTGCGGGCAAGCCCGTCGTCCGCGGCGATGAGCTTCATGTCGGGCAGGACGGAACCGAAGCCCTCGCGTATCAGTGCGAAGCAGCCGGAAATTTTTGCAAACCTGCCGAAAATGTACCGGCTATCCGTGCCCGTCGAGAGAAGGTATTCCATCTCCTCGGTGAGCGCCGCGAGATTCGAGCCGATGCGGCGGAAAATCTCCCGCGCGGCCTCGTTCCCGTCCGCTGCGGCTGTCATCAGCCGCTCAAGCGCGGGCTTGCGCATGTCCTGCGGCGCGGTTTTTATCCTGATGACGCCGTCCGACTCTTCGGTCAGTCCGTCGAGCAGCGAGGGCTGAAGCTCCTGCGCGAGACGGTATGTTGCCGCCTGACCCAGATAGCGCCGCACTCCCGGCAGACCGGAATTCTCGTTGCGCACGGAGCGGATGTCCTCCGGCGGGACGCGCTTCCACGGCGCGCTGCCGAGGTCGAGCAGCAGATCGTACAGCTCAAGCGGGATTTCGGGTATGTCGCCGCGCGCGTCTATCCAGCCGCTGCCGAGATCGGTGCCCAGCGCGTAGGCGACAACGCCGTGCGTAAGCTCCGCGCCGTCCGCGGCCAGCTCCGCCGCCGCGCTGAACGCCGCCATCGGCCCGTCGTTTATAATGCGCACGCGCACACCGTGGCGGCACAGCGCCGCAAGCGCTTCGGATACATGACTAAGCTTCGCAAACTCCGTCTCGTAGTCGACGTCGGGATTTTCGCGCATGGCCTTGGTCTTCGGCGTTTCGCCGCCAAGAATGCGGCTGCCGATCACGATGTCGGGGAAGCTCAGTCCCAGCCCGTCGAACAGCGGCAGCTCCGCCGCCGCGCCCTCGCAGGCGGATATCGCGGTGTGAATCTCTTCGTCGTCCGCGTCCTTGCGCAGTGCGGCGGCGAGTACGGCCTGTGCACTGTGATCTTCGGGGAGCGAATCGGCGATGACGCAGGCGCGCATCAGCCGCGCGAGCATCAGCATCGGCTCGGTGATGCCGTCCGCCGTCGGGCTTGCCGCGGGGTTCCAGTCGTATTCCTTGACGGCGAGCAGCCGCCCGTCGAGCGCGGCGGCAAGCTTGATATCCGTCCCGCCGACGTCCATCCCGCAGTACGCGCCGCGGCCTCCGGCCTCGATCGCGGCCAGCAGCCTTTCGTTCAGCGAGACACCGGACGCGGGAGCCTCGCGCGGCGGCGCGGGGGTGTAATCGTTGATGTCTCGCACGTCCATCCCGAACGGCGGCAGACCCATGCTGCCGCAGAGCCTGCGCGCGATGTTCAGCACCTTTTTCAGGTCGGGCGTCGCCGTGAACGCGGCCAGACAATCTTCCGCCAGCCCTCGCGGCTCCTCGGCGGAGAGGTCAAGATAAACGTGCAGCGCGCGGCCGCTGAAGCACGAGAGAATGTTGAAAATGCGGGCGGTGAGATATTCGGCGAGAAAGTCCCGCCCGGCCGCGTTTTCCCAATGGGGGAGGGGGCAGGAGTAGTCCCGCAGTGTCCCGTCCAGACACTCAAGCCGTATCACCGCGCGGTACGCGCCCGGCTCCGCGGCGAAAGCCCTGCGGACGTCGCTTATCCAGAGCGCGTCCCCGCGCTGGGAAAGCTTTATGAATTGGTCAAGCATGTGTTCCTCCTATCTGCATCTGTCCTGATATTCCGACGGACTCAGTCCGGTCAGCTTCTTGAAGGTGCTGCCGAAATATGTGACGTCCTTGTAGCCGACCATGTCCGCAACCTCGTATATCTTATACCGGCAGTCGCGCAGGAGCTTCAGCGCCATGTGTATCCTGTACCGGGTCAGGTAGCCGACGACGGTGTAGTTCGTCTCCTTCTTGAACACATGGCTGAGATGCCCTTCGCTGACGCCGAGATGCTGTGCGATCTCGGTTATGTTTATGCCGCCGTCGGCGTAGTGCTCGGAGATGTATTCGAGCGCCTTCAGCACATAGCGGCTCTTGTCGCCCTTTTCGAGCGCGAGCGTGTCGATAACGCTCAGCTCGCCCTGCTCCTGCTCCTTCTGCCGTATGCGCTCGACCGCGAGGATAAGCTCGTTGTCCTGAAATGGCTTGAGCAGATAGTCGTCCGCGTCGAGCTGGAGCGCGGAGCGGGCATACTCAAAGTCGCTGTACGCGGTGAGTATGATGGCGTGCGCACGGCAGCCGCGGCGGCGAAGCTCGCGCAGCATTTCTATGCCGTCCAGCTTCGGCATACGTATGTCGGTTATGATGAGATTGGGGCTGTACCGCTCGGCGGCGAGCAGTCCTTCCTCGCCGTTTGCCGCCTCGCCGACCACGACGCATCCCATCGACGCCCAGTCGACGCCGAGGGCGATGCCGCGGCGGACGACGGTCTCGTCGTCAACAACCAGAACCTTCAGCATTGCCGTTTTCCTCCTTATTCATCGGCAGGCGAAGCTCAACACAGCTTCCCTCGCCGGGAGTTGAATATGCGCTGATACCGTAGTCGCCGCCGTAATACAGCCGCACGATGCGGTCAACATTCTTGAGGCCGAGGTGCCCGCCGGGGACGTCCCGGCCGGGGTCGTTCAGCCAGTCCAGCACGTCCTGTGGGATGCCGACGCCGTTATCCTGAACGCTGAGAATGAGCGTGCCGGATTCCTCGCGGGCGCTGAGCTTTATGTAGCCGTCGTCCATGTTGGCGACGCCGTGTATTATCGAGTTTTCGACCAGCGGCTGCAATATGAGCTTGGGCACTATGCAGTGCTGGAATCTCTCGTCAACATCGATCTCCCACGCGAAGCGGTCCTCGAAGCGGAGAGATTGAATGTCCAGATATTTTTCCAGCAGCTCCAGCTCGTGCTCCAGTGTGATGAGCCTGTCGCCGGAGATGCCCGCGCGCAGCAGCACGGCAAGCCCGGAGGCGACGGCCGCAACCTGCGGCACTCCGTTCGTCACGCCGAGCCACTTGATGCTGTCGAGCGTATTATACAGGAAGTGCGGGTTGAGCTGCGCCTGCATCATCGAAAGCTCCGTTTCGTTCAGCTCGCGCTCGCGCTGAACCGAACGCTCAAGATTCTGCCGATACTCGCGCGTCATGCGGTTGAAGCTTGCGGTCAGACGACCCATCTCGTCCTCGCGGTCGCTGCTCAGCTCCGCGGCGTAGTCGCCATTTTCCACGCGCTTCATCGCCTCGTCAAGCTCGTTGACGGGCTTCGAGAGATAGCGGCTGAGAAGCCACGCGCAGAGAAGGCCGAGCAGCAGACACAGTATGCCCATGGCGGCGCAGGTGGAGTACACCGTCGCCATGACCTCGCTGGTATATACCTTTGGCTGGCGCAGTGCCAGAGTGAAGCCCGTGCCGGGGCTTTGGCGGAGGTAGACGTTATAGTCCCCGCCGCCGAGCGCCGCGCCGGACAGCAGCAGGGCGCGGAGTGAAGAGATTTTCTCCTCGGCGCGGATATTGTCGGAGCAGTATATCTGCCGCCATGTGCCGTCGAGCAGGAATACATCGTTCTGCTCGCCGAAGCTGCCGCCGAGGAGCGCGCCGAAGCCGCTCTGCGGTATGCGCACGAGCACATAGCCGGAGACATCACCGTCGGAGCCGCGCACCGCGCGGGCTATCACAAGCCCTGATTCTCCGTCCGTCTGCATGGTCTGCCCATCGCATTCGCGCGCGGCGCGCAGAGCGCCCCAGTATACGGGCAGGCTGCCGGCGTCGGAATCGAGACTGCCGGCGTAAATGCGCGCGCCGTCCCTATCGTAGACGTCGATGCTGGCAAAGCCGCTCAGATTCTCGGTCTCACGGTACATGAGCTGATACAGCAGGTCGGACTCGCCGCCGCGGCGCAGTGCACTGCGGATCACGGAGCTGTCCGCGAGCTTCGCGGTGACGCCGTCCACGGTGCCGAGCGCGGAGTCGATGATACCGGAGGCGGTGTCAAGCTCGGACTGCGCTTGCGCATAGAGCATGTCGCCGCTGCGGCGCATGGATATCTGCATGATGAACACATCGCACAGGAGCATCGGCACCAAAGTCACCAGAAGCACGGTGACGAAGATGCGGTTTTTGAAGGAGCGCCTTATCCAGTCTCTCATTCCGCGCCCCCCGTTATGTCACGCCAGAGGCTCAACAGGCCGGTCTGCTCGGCGCTCGCCCATTCAAGATCGTAGTCTATCAGCGTTATCTCGTCCGTGCCGGCGTTCGCGTCGCTTTCGCACACGCTGCGGCGGTACAGACTGTCACGCAGAAGCGTCTGCATGTCGGAACTCAGAAGAAAGTCGATGAACAGCTCCGCGTTCTTGCGGTGGGCGCAGCCGGCGACGATGGCGGCGCCGTCCGGCAGCGCGCTGGTGCCCTCTTCGGGGTAGACGATCTCAATGTCGTAGCCCGCGGCGATGCCCTTCAGCGCCGTTTCCTCAAGCGTGACGCCGATGTATTTCCTGCCCTCGCCGACCGCGCGCACCACGTCTCCGGAACCGGAAAGCGGCTTGCCGTCAAGGTTTTCGGCGAACTCTGTCAGAATGGAGGTGTTATCGCCGGGGAGCGCCTGAAGCATTGTGCAGAGTATGGTGTAGCTCGAACCGGAGACTTCCGGGTCGGCAAAGGCGATCTTGCCGCGCCATTTGGAGTCGGTAAGGCTGCTCCAGCCGGTGGGCGGATGGGTACGGACGAGTCGGGTATTGTATATAAGTACGACCGGCAGAGCGGAGAACGGGGTGTAGAACCCGTCCGGACTGGCGTATGCGGGCAGGACACGATCGCCGTTTTCGCTGAGATACGGGCTGAAGCAGTCCGCGTATGCGCTCAGGCTGTCAACGCCGCCGCCGAACATGAGGTCGCAGTCGGTATCGCCCTGAGCGATGCGCTCCAGCAGCGCGGTAGTGCCGCCGGTCTCAAGCTCTATCCATATGCCGGTACGCTGCTCAAACTCGCGGATGATAGGCTCGTACACCTCGCGCTTGTGCGAGGTATATATGACGAGCCGCTGCTCCTCCGGCGGCGCGAAGTCCCCGGTGTCCTGTACATTCTGCGAGGCACAGCCGGAAAGCAGAAGCACAGCCAGAAGCAGCGCCGATATAAATTTTTTCATTTCGCCCCACCGCCGTTCTTCCTGATTTTCTGAGTAGTAATATATTCTAACATATCCGCGCCCGCCAGACAATTTTCAGACGCGAAGTATAGCTTTCCATTTTGATGAAAACAGAGACAGATTTTTGTGCAATCTGCTGGGATTGGTTGCTTTGCTTAGACATTAAAAACCTGCCGTCACGGATGCGGCGGCAGGTTTTTGGATTTGTTATTGCGCTTACAGTACGTGAACCGCGTCCGGATCGAAGCGCAGGCGGCACTCCTCGCCGACGGCGTAGATGCGCTTGTTCTTGGGGTTATTCTCCGACAACTTCACGAGCGTGTCGCCGACCATGACGTGATAGTTCTGGTAGGAGCCCATGAAGCAGCTGAGCACTACGCGGCAGGGCAAGCCGCCCTCTTTGCCGAGCGTGGCGGCTTCGGGGCGCAGAACCAGAGTGTATTCGTGTCCGGCCTCCAGCTCGCCCTGCGGCGCGACTTCTATCTCGCCGCCCTCAATGTTCATCACCGCGCGGCCGTTGTCGGTACTGCGCACGAAGCTGCCCTTGAGGAAGTTCGCCTCGCCAATGAAGTCGGCGACGAACTCGCTGTTCGGGTGATAGTATATCTCCTGCGGCGTACCGACCTGAGCGACGACGCCCTTGTTCATAATGATGATGTTGTCGGACAGCGCCATGGCCTCGGACTGGTCGTGCGTGACGTATATGGCGGTGATGCCGACCTCCTGCTGGATGCGGCGGATCTCGGTGCGCATTGAGACGCGCAGCTTTGCGTCAAGGTTGCTCAGCGGCTCGTCGAACAGCAGCACCGACGGCTCGATGACCAGTGCGCGCGCCAGCGCGACGCGCTGCTGCTGGCCGCCGGAGAGCTGGTTTGTCATGCGGCCTTCCATGCCGGTCAGCTCCACGAGGTCGAGTATGCGCATGACGCGCTCGCGTATCTCGTCCTTCGGAATCTTCCTGAGCTTCAGACCGTAGGCGACATTGTCGAACACGTTGTAGTGCGGGAGCAGCGCGTAGCTCTGGAAAACCATCGCCGTGTCGCGCTTGTTCGGGGTGAGGGCGTTTATGGCCTCGTCGCCGAGGTAAATTTCGCCCTCGTCAGGACTCTCGAAGCCCGCTATCATGCGCAGGGTCGTGGTCTTGCCGCAGCCGGAGGGGCCGAGCAGCGTTACGAAGCTGCCGGGTTCGATCGACAGGGAGGTGTCATGCACGGCATAGAAGTCCTTGCCGGTCTTGGGGTCCTGATATCTCTTGGAGACGTGCTCAAGCCGCACGCCTTTTTTCGTTTTTTCCATGACTCAAATGTCCTCCTTTATTTTGCGGCTTGTGCCGAAATACTTGATGAACAGGTTCATCAGCAGCACGGCACCGTAGGTTATGAGAATGAGGATAGTTGCAAACGCGCAGGCGAGGCTGTACGAGCCCTTTTCGGCGAATTCGTTGATCTGCACGGTGATGAGCAGGAACTGCGGCGTGACGAGCAGGATTATCGCGGATATGGCGGTAATGCTGCGCACGAACGCGGTCACGAGGCCGGAGAGGAACGAATCCTTGATGAGCGGCAGCGTCACGGTCATAAACACGCGGAAGCTGTCCGCACCCATGTCGTAGGCCGATTCCTCGATGGACTTGTCTATCTGCCGCAGGGCGGAAATGCCGCTTCTGGTGCCGGTCGGCAGCGAGCGGACGACGAACACGATGATGAGGATAAGCCCGGTGCCGTAAAGCCCCTGCATGAAGCCCGTGTGGAACACGCCGCCCGCGAAGCCGCGGATATAGCCGACGCCGAGAACCGTACCGGGGACGGCCATGGCGAGCATGGACACGGCCTCGATGAAGCCCTTGGCCTTAAACCTGCGCTTGACGACGAGATAGGAGATTATCATGCTCAGCAGCGCCGTGATAGGGGCTGCAATGAGCGAGAGCACAAACGAGTCGCGGAAGGCTTGGAAGCCGTGATACCGCGTGAATACGAGGTTGAACCACTTGCCGGTGAGCGGGAAGAACTTATAGCCCCAAGTCGGGAAGAAGGAGCCGATGGGGACGCAGATATACATCAGGATGACGAAGCTTGCCGCGACCGCGCACAGCACGGTAAGCGGGACTTTGACGCTCTTGTCCTCGATGAGCATCCTGCCGCGGGAGGCCTTGCCGGTCAGCGTGGCGGAGGTCTTGGCCTCAAGATAGTACTTCTGCACGGCGAACATCGCAAGCGTGATGCACAGCAGCACGACGGCCATCGCCGCGGCGCCCGGCTTGTCGTAGGAGCCGGTTATCTGAAGGTAGATGGTCGTGGCGAGGGTATCGTAGGAGCCGCCGATTATCATGGGGTTTGCGAAGTCCGCGATGGACTCGATGAAGGTCA
>CAVCWF010000187.1:0-11502 GCA_963605945.1 Lachnospiraceae bacterium | reverse complement strand
CGCTCCTGACCTTTTCAATGTCAAAGTCATAGCCCGCGCCGTCAAGCAGCTCGATATCGTCGGCAAGCGTTTTGCGTAGGCGCTCGCCGATCAGCTCGTCCAGCTTATCGGTCTCGTCCAGCCTGCATTCAATGGCGCTGATGCGGCTCTGTCCGCGGTGGAATTCGCTGAACACGAGTATTTCCTGCTTCTCGCGGTCATACACGCCCTTGAACTCCTGCCCGCAGCCGATAGGCCAGTTCATCGGATAGGTTCCGATTCCGAACTCGTTTTCAAGCTCCTCCATGAGGTCGTACGGACTGCGCGCCTCGCGGTCGAGCTTGTTGATAAAGGTAAATATGGGAATGTGCCGCATGGCGCATATCTTGAAGAGCTTGCGGGTCTGCGGCTCGATGCCCTTTGCGGCGTCGATGACCATGACAGCGGAGTCAGCAGCCATAAGCGTCCGGTACGTGTCCTCGGAGAAGTCCTGATGGCCGGGAGTGTCGAGGATGTTGATGCAGAAGCCCTCGTACTCAAACTGCATGACGGACGAGGTTATGGATATTCCGCGCTGCTTCTCAAGCTCCATCCAGTCGGACACTGCGTGGCGCGCCGTTGCCTTGCCCTTGACGGAACCTGCGGTCTGTATCGCTCCGCCGTAAAGCAGGAGCTTTTCTGTAAGTGTGGTTTTACCGGCGTCGGGGTGCGAGATTATCGCAAAGGTTCTCCGGCGGCCGATCTCGGTTTTCATATCTGGCATAATTATCTCCAACAAAACGATTTAATGAATAAATATTTTAGCATATATTTCCCGCAAAAGCAAAGATTTTATTGCCGTTTCAAAGCTTCACAGATAATCTTAATATTTTCGTCCGAATATTCGATCTCCTCGGAGTACATGCGCAGGTTTTCCGCATGCTGCTCCGGCGGCAACACGGAGTCGAGCGCAGCAACGATGGCCGTACTGAGCATCGCAAAGCGCAGAGTCTCCGGCGAGGCAAAATGCCGGTACACAAAATACGCCGCAAGGCGTTCATATCTTGGCAGGTTCGGTACAGTAAAGGCGTTTATGCCGCGCAGAGAATCCAAAGCCGCGCCCCACGACTCGTGCATCCGCTCAAGCCCGGAGTAAAATCCCGCCCAGCGGGGCATATCGAGCGGCGGCATTTCCGTGCCGCTAAGCTCGCAGGCCGCAGCCACGCGCCGGTGCAGCGGGTATGTTCTGTCGGCAAGCGTGCGGAAGATTTTCTCGCGCAGGATGTAGTTTTCGTTCTCCTCTGCGCTGTCCTCGTCCTGTTCGCCGCCGTCCTCGACGATGAAGCCGAGCGGCGCGTCGCTTGAATACAACAGCCGCACGACCTCCTCGCAGCACAGACCGAGGCCGGATTCCTCACGCCCGCCCGTGAAATTATAAAAGCGCGGGTGTTCGGCGCAGATATCACACAGCGCATCCTCTCCGAGCGTGAGTATCAGCCGGCAGAGTCCGTCCCCTCGCAGGAACGGACAGCGGCCGTCCTCCGTCATAACGAAGTGCGGCTCCGGCTCCGCGGAGATGTGCGCGCGCAGAGCGTCGCCAATCTCGCCGGGCAGCTCCTCATAGTAGTCCGCGGTGTCCGCGTCGATATCTATCTCCCAGCCAGCGCAGCAGCTATGGCGGCAGGCGGAAGCTATGCAGCGGAAATCGTCGTAAAAATCAGGTTTTATATATCTCATCGTATTATCAAAACGAATCCCTGCCGGCCCCGGCAGGGATCATTCAGCCTCCCGGCTCTTCACATTTCTGATAGTGATATTGAACACTGCGCCGCAATAGATCATCAGGCAGCAGGTGTACAGCCAGAACATCAGCAGGATCACGGATGCGAGCGAGCCGTACACAAGCGGATACTTGGCAGACGCGCTTATGAAAATAGAGAACACAACGCATACCACGACCGAAGCGACCGTCGAGAGGATCGCGCCGCCGAAGGTGTGATAATTATCGCTGCTGCGCTTTGATATCTCGTACACACCCCAAATTATCACGAAGAATATCCCGAACAGGACAATGAATCTCAGCCAGTTCCACGAGTTGCTTATATCAATAAACGGCAGCAGCTCATTTATTTTATCAATGACCGTATGCCCTGTGAGCATAACAAGCACCGCAAAATAAAGCGCCGCGAGGAACAGCAGCGAGAAAATAATGCTGAACAGGAAGCCAAACAGTCCCTGAAAGCGCTGTCCCCCCTGCATGTCCCCTATCGTGGCCTGAAGACTGCGGCACGCGGCCGAGGCCGACGTGACCAGAACCGTAAGCCCCGCGACCATCATGGCGTTGCTGTTATTCGAGGCGACGTACAGGAGAAAATCCTCGATTGATCTCGCCGTCTCGGCGGCCATGAATTTCTCCGCGAAGCTGAGCACCGTCATTGCCTTGCTGTAACTGTTGCCCAGCATGGTGTATAGGCAGATTATCAGCGGGAATATCGTCATGGTCAGATAGTAAGACAGCGCGGCGGACGACCTTGTTATGTGTTTGCCCGTGTACAGGCGGGCAAATTCTTTTACAAAGCTGATGGATTTGTTGACCATTAAAATCTCTCCGGTAAAAAGCTCCTCCGTCCGTTGGGATGGAGGAGTTTTAATTCAGCCGCCGGTCAGGCCATGCGGTTGGGAGTCATAAGACCTGCTTATTTGGAGTTAAAGAGCTTGAAAATGCTGTCGAACGGATCCTCGGACGCGGGAGCTTCCTGCTCTGCGGGAGCTGCCGGTGCTGCGGCTGCCGCCGCCTTCTCGGATGCGCCGGTGAAAAGCCCCTGCTTCTCGCGCACGGGAGCCGGACGAACCGGAGCCGCGGCTGCGGCTGCGCCCGCGTTGGCGGTGCTGCCCATGTTCTGCTCGAAGCCGGTGGCGATAACGGTAACGCGGATCTCGTCCTGCATGGAGGAATCGAAGGTTGCGCCGAAGATGATGTTTGCGTCGGGGTGAGCTTTCTCCTGAACGAGGTTTGCGGCAGCTTCGACATCCTCCAGCCCCATATCCTCGGAGCCGGTGATGTTTATCAGTACGCCGTGCGCGCCGTCGATGGAGGTCTCCATCAGCGGGCTCTGAACTGCCATCAGGGCTGCGGCCTCAGCCTTGCCCTTGCCTGCCGCGTGGCCGACACCCATGTGAGCGAAGCCTGCGCCCTTCATGATGCAGGTGACATCGGCAAAGTCGAGGTTGATGAAGCCGGTGTTCTTGATGAGGTCAGAGATGCTGGTGACAGCCTGACGCAGAACGTCGTCCGCTATCTCAAATGCATTTGCAAGAGTTATCTTCTGATCGGTCGCATATTTCAGGCGATCGTTCGGGATGATCAGCAGAGAGTCGACCTTGCCAAGCAGCTCCTTGATGCCGGAGTTTGCCTGATCCATGCGGCGCTTGCCCTCGAACTTGAACGGCGTGGTGACAACGCCGACGGTAAGTATACCGGCCTCACGCGCGATATCCGCGACAACGGGAGCCGCACCGGTGCCGGTGCCGCCGCCCATACCGGCGGTGATGAACAGCATGTCCGCATTCTCAACGGCCTTTGCTATGTTGTTCTTGCTCTCCTCGGCGGAATTCTTGCCGATCTGAGGATCGGAGCCTGCGCCCTGACCGTGGGTCATCTTCTCGCCTATCTGGAGCTTCTGATCCGCGTTGGAAACGGCCAGCGCCTGCTTGTCCGTATTGACGGCAATAAACTCGACACCCTGTGTGCCGGTCTTCACCATTCTATTTACGACGTTGTTGCCGGCGCCGCCGACACCAACTACCTTAATTGTAACAACATTTTCCGGACCCGTTTCGGCCTTGAAATCCATAGCTCTTGCCTCCCTGTATTATTTACATCACTTTCTGTGAAATATATCTAAGCTCGGTAGTGTTTATAATATTACATTTTCCCCGCGCGGTCAATATCTTTTTTTATTTTTTTGTAAGCATTTTGTAAATTGCGCAGCATTAGTTGGGGCTGAAATGCGCAGTGGACGTATCGGCCAGATTTATGATGCCCACATCGCCCGCCTTTAGCTTTTCCATCACGGAGACAAACATTCCGAATTTATATTCGACCTCGCTGTATGAGCCGAGGATCACCGTGTATTTCCGCCCATACGAGAACTTGACCGCATCAAGATCGGAGAAGTCAATGCGCGTGACGTTGGACGCCAAGCCGCGCTCCTGAAGCTGATACAGTATCTCCGCGAGATAATCGACCGGCGCGGTGCTGCCGTCCCCGGTCGTAAGCTGCTCGCCGATGAGCAGCGTACCGGGGTCGAAGCCGACTATCGGGATAAGCTGCTCCTGCTCGCCGTCGGCCGCCTTGCCGAGCACCTTGCAGTTATGGTCAAGCGTCCAGTCCTCGTCGCCGACGACGAGGTAGGCCATTGCCTTGCTCTCCGTTACGGTGACGGTTATTCTGTCGGGGAGGCTTCGCGTGATGGAAACCTCCTCAACGTACGGCAGTTTTGCGAGCGCGCGGCTGACGGCGGCAATACGGTCGTAAAAGAACAGATTATCGCCGTCCTCTATGTCTATGGCCTTTATTATCTCTTCATCGGTGTAATGCTCGTTGCCCTCCACGCGTATATCATGCACGCGGAAAAGGACGCTCATCACGAATATTGCCGCTATGACGACAAGGACGAAGCCGATCAGCGCGTTGACGCTGGTGCGCTTCCGTGGGGCGTTATGCTCGCCGTGCTTGCTCTCCGGCGGCTGCTGTGAGTGTAGGCTGTGTGCCATTTATCATTTTCCTTTCGGGATATGTATTAATATTCAAGATTCACGTCCGCACCGAGTGATCGGAGCTTGCGGTCAAACCGCTCGTACCCGCGGGTGACGTGCCCGTCGTCGCACACGACGGTCTCCCCTTCCGCGCATAGTCCGGCGATTATCATCGCCGCGCCGCCGCGCAGGTCGGTTGCGTTGAGCATCGTGCCGCGCAGGCGGTCAACTCCCCATATCTCAGCTCTGCGGCCTGACACGGTAATATCCGCGCCGAGGCGGCGCAGCTCCGCCGCCTGACGGAAGCGGTTTTCAAATATATTCTCGATTATAAGCGTTCTGCCCTCGGCCTTCAGCAGCGCCGCCATGAGCACCGGCTGCGCGTCGGTCGGAAAACCGGGATAAGGCGCTGTCGAAATCTCCTCGACGGCCTTCAGCCGCCCGTCGGATATGACCCTGACGGAACGTTTATTTGATATTATATCACATCCTGATTGATTTAGGAAGTAGAGAACCGTAGAAAAATGCGCGGGATTCACACCCCGAAGCTCCACATCGCCCCCGCAGGCAGCCGCCGCACAGGCAAGCGTAGACGCGACTATCCTATCCGGCATTATTCTGAAGCAGACCTGCGTCTCAGGCTCCATGCCCCTGATGTATATATCCCCCGTGCCCGCGCCGCTTATGTCGGCTCCGAGAAGGTTCAGGTATTCCTGAAGCGCGGTTATCTCCGGTTCGCGTGCCGCGCCGTGGATGACGGTCTCGCCCTTCGCCGCACATGCGGCAAGCATCGTATTCTCCGTCGCGCCGACACTCGGAAACGGCAGTGTGATCTCCGCTCCGCGAAGCTCCGCCGCGCGGCAGTATATCTCGCGCCCGTTCTCCTCTATCTCCGCGCCAAGGCTGCGCAGTGCCGCGAGATGCAGGTCTATCGGCCTTTTGCCGAGCTGGCAGCCGCCGGGGAGCGACAGTCTCGCCTCTCCGCAGCGGGCAAGCAGCGCGCCCATGAATATGACCGACGAGCGCATCTCCTCCATCAGGTCATGCGGTATCGCGCAATATGAAAGCTGCGTGGAATCTATGTACACGTCGCCGCCGCGCTGTTCGGCTGTGCAGCCGAGGTGCCGCACTATGCGCAGCGCCGCGTCAACATCCCGAAGCTGCGGCACGTTCAGCAGTTCAGAACCCGCCGGGACGACGAGCGAGGCGGCAATTATAGGTAAGGTCGCGTTTTTGGAGCCTTGAACAAAACAGGTTCCGTCGAGCCTGCGGCCGCCCCTTATTCGCCATATATCCAAAATAAAACACCCCCGCGCATAATTTATGCCATACTATGCCGCGGGGGCTTATTATGTGTTTGCTCTCAGTTCTTTTCGTGTACGATGTCGAGAATTATGCCGCAGATCCTGTCGGTCGCGTCCGTGACAGCGAGGGAGGCCATGGCCTTCGACATCTCATTGAGCTTGGCTTCGTCGTGCAGCAGCTCTCGAACACAGGCAAGCAGCGTTTCCGGCTCGAATTCGTTTTCAAGAAACACCTTCGCGCCGCCCGCGCGCTCAAGCACACGCGCGTTTTTCTCCTGATGATTATTTGTGACGTTCGGCGACGGGACAAGGATGACGGGCTTGCCCATATATGTCAGCTCCGACAGCGTCGAAGCGCCGGCGCGGCACATGATTAGATCTGCCGCCGCCATCACGCGCGGCATGTCGAATATGTATTCCCGGATATCGACGCCGTAGGATGCGTAGTCCGGTGCGGTTTCGTTCAGCTTCTCCATGAAGCCCTTATAGTACATGCTGCCGACGGAGTGAATGAGCCGGAACTCGTCAAGTCCGCGCAGCATCGGAATGATCTCGGCCATGGTGTCGTTCATATGTCCCGCGCCGAGAGAGCCCCAGACCGAAACGACCAGCGGCTTATTGGCAGGAAGCCCAAGTTCCTTTTTCGCCGAGTCCTTTGTGTAGCACGCGAACGCGCCGCGCACAGGCGTACCGGTGACGACTACGCGCTCCTGATGCTTATAATACTTCCTGCTGTCCTCAAGGCCGAGCATTATTCTGTCCACATGCCCGGCGAGCTGCTTCGTTGTGAGCCCGGGGACGGCGTTGCTCTCATGCACAGCTGTCGGGATATGCAGCTCGGACGCGGCCATGAGCACCGGGTAGCAGACATAGCCGCCCGTGCCGATAACGGCGTCGGGCTTGAAATCGCGGATTATCTTTTTCGCCTCGTGCGTGGAAACGGCGACGTTTTTCAGCGTCTCAAGATTATGCACCATTGCGCCGAGACTGTGCCCGCGGCTTATGTTGGTTATCTTCAGGGGCTTTATCTCGTAGCCCTCGCGCGGCACAAGCTCCATTTCCATCTTGCCCTCTGCGCCGATGAACAGCACCTCGCAGTCCGGCATCAGCTCGCGCAGTCTCCCGGCTATTGCAAGCGCAGGATTTATATGACCGGCAGTGCCGCCGCAGGTGAATATAAACTTCATATAAACACGTCCCTTCGGATTTTATCTTTTTATTTTTCTATGACGTCCCGTGATGCGCTCAGGATTATCCCCATCTCGCCGAGCTGGATGAGCAGCGCCGTGCCGCCGTAGCTGAAAAACGGAAGCGAAATGCCCGTGCACGGCACAAGATTCGTGACGACCGCGACGTTCAAAAACACCTGTATCGCGAGCAGTGTCGTGATGCCCGCAACAACAAGAAAGCTGAATCTGTCCCGGCAGTGCAGCGCGATCCAGTAGCCGCGCAGGATGAGCAGCGCGAACAGCAGCAGTATGAGCGCCGCGCCGATAAAGCCCAGCTCTTCGCAGACGACGGAGAAGATGAAGTCGTTATGCTCTTCCGGCAGGTAGAGATATTTCTGCCTGCTCATGCCGAGACCGAGACCGCTTAGGCCGCCGGAGCCGATGGTATAGAGCGACTGCACGATCTGATACCCCTCGTCGGAGGAGCTCGAAAACGGGTCGCGCCATGTGTTGATACGCCCAGAGGCATATGGAAACAGCATAAGCAGAACTCCGATGCCGACCGCCGCCGCGCTGCCCGCGCCGACAAACCAGCCGAGCTTCACCCCGCCGAGGAACATCATCACACCGCCTACGGCAATGATGATTATCGACGCGGAGAAATGCGGTTCGAGCACCAGCAGCCCCACGACAAGCCCCAATATCGCCGCGAACGGCAGTATGCCGTATTTGAACGTGCTCATCTTGCCGCGCATACGACATATGAGAGAGGAAAAACAGAGTATCACGCCGAGCTTTGCAAGCTCCGACGGCTGGAGCGTAAGCCCGCCGACGCCGAGCCAGCGCCGTGAACCGTTAGCCTTCACGCCGATGACCGGCACCAGCATAAGCAGCACGACGGTCACGGCCATAAAGTGCCACGCGTAGCGCCGGTAAAACCCCATCGGGAATTTTGATGCCGCGATCATTGCCGCCGTACCCAGTACCGCGAACAGCAGCTGGCGGATGAAGTAATAGGCCGCGTTGCCGCCAGTTATATCACCCGGATCGTAATAGGCGCGAGCAAAGCTTGAGGACAGCACCATCACGATGCCGATCGCAAGCAGCAGCAGAACAAGAACGAAAAATGTGCTGTCAATGGTTCCGCGCTTCTTCGCGTCGCAATTAGCCGAAAAGCCGGCGAGGCGGGCACTGTCATAGCGCATTTTCCCACCTCCCCGACTTTTTTATCAAGCATTACAGGGCGTAACGCTGGAACACCCCAATAAATGATATGACAGCAAAGGTCAGAGATATGCTTGTAAACAGCAAAAATAATTCTTTCTCGCTCCACTTTTTGCCCGTCCAGCCGCCCATCTCAAGATGATGGTGGAAAGGCGCCATCTTGAATATGCGCTTGCCGTGGCTGAGCTTGAAGTAGCCGACCTGAATTATGTCGGACAGAGTCTCGATGATATACATGATGCCGAGGGTGATGAGTATCATCGGCATATCGTACGCGAAGGCCATGGCGGCAATGGCTCCGCCGAGAAACAGCGAGCCTGTGTCGCCCATGAACACCTTTGCGGGGTTGAAATTATACATAAGGAAGCCGACAAGGCCGCCGGCAAGGCCGGAAGCGAATATGCCGAGTTCGAGAAATTCCTCGCCCCATGCAACGGTAACGCAGACGAAGAACAGGCACACGGGGACGGAGGTTCCGCTGGCGAGGCCGTCCACACCGTCGGTTATATTTACGGCGTTGACGGTTCCGACGATGATGAAGGCCGCGAACACGAAATACAGCCACTCCGGCATAGGCACGGTCTTATTGAAAAACGGGATATAGAGGTTAGGACGCGTATAGCCGATGCGGCGCATCAGCAGCACGAAAACCAGCGCCGCCGCGAGCTGTAGCAGGAATTTTTTGCTTGCGGTCAGGCCGAGGTTCTGTTTCTTCTTGAGCTTTTCCCAGTCATCCAGAAAGCCGATCGCGCCGAATACCAGAGCGAACAGCAGCACGAAGATATGCACCCAGTTCCCCTTCACAAGCGACGGGAAGCCGATGGTCAGGCACACGAATGTCACGGCGAGGATGAACATGACGCCGCCCATAGTGGGGGTACCGCTCTTGGCCATGTGCCATGTGGGGCCGTTCTCCTTGATCTCCTGCCCGGCCTTCTGCCTGCGCAGCCAAGGTATATAGAACTTCCCGAACGCGGTAGCAAATAAAAAGGCCAGTATGAATGCGCTTATCAGCTTTATCGTCATCGTATTTTCCTCTTCCCGTGTTGACTTTATCCCGCAGAGCGCGGCGCTTTACTTATTCAAGCAGTCGGCGACTATCTCGCGCTCATCCATATGATGCTTTTCGTGGCCGACGACCTGATAGTCCTCGTGTCCCTTACCGGCAAGCAATAATACATCACCGGACGCCGCGTTGTCAATAGCCCACGCTATCGCCTCGCGCCGGTCGCAGATCACTTTTGTGGGAGTGCGCTTATCCTTCATCCCCGCGACTATCTCGCGGATTATCTCGTCCGGGTCTTCCGTGCGCGGATTGTCGCTCGTAACAACGACGAGGTCGGCGTTATCCGCCGCGATGCGCCCCATTATCGGACGCTTCAGCTTATCCCTGTCGCCGCCGCAGCCGAACAGCGCGATAAGGCGGCCGCGCGTTACGGGCTTGAGAGTTTTCAGAACCTTTTCAAGCGCGTCAGGCTTGTGAGAATAGTCTATTACCACCGAGAAATCACGCCCTGTCGGGACGATCTCAAGCCGCCCCTTGACGCCCTTTGCACTGGACATCGCGTCAGAGCAGTCCGCAAGGCTGAGGCCGAGCGCAAGGCCGACGGCCATGGTGCCGAGCGCGTTATAAACAGAGAACATGCCGGGGATGCCAAGCTTCGTCATGCTTATCCCGTCCCCGCTGACCGAGGCGAAACGTACGCCGTCGGCGGTGAGGCGTATATCCTTTGCGACGAGGTCGGCTTCGTTTTTCTCTGCCGAGAAGGTCAGAGTACGGCAGGATGCTCCGTCAAGCATGAAGTTCGCCCATGCGTCGTCAAGATTGAAGCAGCCGAGGGAGCACATGCTGAACAGCTTTCTTTTCGCCGCGGCGTACTCATCCATCGTCCCGTGGAAATCGAGGTGATCCTGCGAGAGATTTGTATAGAGCGCAACGTCGAAATGTATTCCGGCCACTCGCTCAAGTGTCAGTGAGTGGGAGGACACCTCCATAACGACATGCGTGCAGCCCGAATCCGCCATGTGGCGGAAGAGCTTATGCAGCTCATAGCTCTCCGGCGTCGTGTGCTCAGTGTGCAAGAACTCGTCGCCTATCATGTTCCCGTTCGTGCCGATAAGGCCGACCTTCGCGTCAAGCTTGCTTTCAAGCAGATGCTTTATCAGATAGCTTGAGCTGGTCTTTCCGCTGGTTCCGGTGATGCCGATCATCTTCATCTCCGCGGCGGGATTGCCGAAGAAATCGCGGCTGACTATCGCAAGCCCATAGCGCGAATCGGATACCAGCACATAGGGTATATTGCATGACGGCTTCTCCTCGCAGAGTATCACCGCCGCGCCGTTTTCGACGGCTTTCGGGATGAATTTATGCCCGTCGGCCTCAAAGCCGTGTATTGCGACGAACATATCCCCTTTTTCCGTCTTGCGCGAATCATAGCTCACGCCGCTTATCTCAAGCTCGGCGTCGGCATTCGTCTCTATTACGTTCAGGTTCTTTATCAGCTCACGAAGTTTCATATTTTTCTCCTTTAATATTTGCCCAGCAGCGAGGAATCCCCGCTCACGAGCGTGACCTCCACGACGGTGCCGTGCTCTACCCTGCGCCCCGGAAGGATGTTTTGCGCATTGACCTTCTGCTCCGCGGCGTCAGTCACCAGACTGTCCGTCCGGATATATATGCCATAATATGACAGCGTATCTCTTGCCTCTTCATAGCTCATGCCGCCGAGGTCTGGCATTGTCTCCAGCTCCTTGGACGGCTCGCGGCCAAAGTAGACTATTATCTCGCTCCCCGCCGCGATGCTGCACCCGGCTTCCGGAAGCTGTGCGGTGACGATCTCGCCCTCGCCGATACTGCGGTATCTGAGTCCTGCGCTCTGAAGCTCCGCCGTCAGCTCCGCCTTGCTCAAGCCGACGAGCTGGGGCGCCGCAACATCCATCTTCGCGCGCTCCTCATCGCTGTACTGCGCCTCGACGCCGATATACGGCAGTATATCCGCCATCATGTTCCCGACGACGGGCGCGGCCATCTGGCCGCCGCTTATGTATATACCGGATTTATTAGACGGCGTGTCGAGAAAGACCAGCAC
>CAVCWF010000186.1:2095-7035 GCA_963605945.1 Lachnospiraceae bacterium | reverse complement strand
ATATCTTATACGGATCCGCGCCGGTGACATAGACCTTGCCGTCCATGCATATTCCGAAGCGGTAGTAATCGCCGATTATCGCCTGCGTATATCCGTTGTAGCCGCCCGCCGGGTAGCAGAAAACGTATGGCTCCTTCCCGGTCACGCGGGCAAGGTCGAGCTTGGAGCGGTACATCTGCTCCGCCTGCTGCTCGCTATTCATATACGCAAGCGCCGGATGCGTCGCCGTATGGCTCTGTATCGAAACAAGGCCGGAGTCGGAAACCTCCTTCACCTGCTCCGGAGTCATGCAGCTCACGCCGCCGTTATAGTTCATGGAATCGGTGATGATGAAAAAGGTCGCCTTTACATTGTATTTTTGCAGAAGCGGATAAAGTATCGTGTAATTATCCAGCCGCCCGTCATCAAAGGTCAGGATTATGGGCTTTTCATATTCGTCCACATGCTCCAGATCCTCAAACCATATCGGCTGATACCCGTTGTCGACAATGTACTGGAGCTGCTCCTCCATCTCCGACGGTCTGACGCTGAGCACCCTCTGCGAATCGTACGGTACATCTTCGGCCACATAGTGATACATGAAAACCGGCACTCTGTACCCCTCAGGGACGATCCAATCCCCCGCCGCTGGAGTACAGTACAGGTGGTTCTGCTCCACATCGTCAAGCAGAGAGATACCCATCTCCTCGCATACGGCCATGATCGGCAGATAGCCGGCACCGCGATAGCTCAGAAGCTCCGTACCCTCGCCGCCGAGGCTCAGTTCTCCGCCGCGCCACGTAAGCTCTATCATGCCGTCGTTCTCGGTGTAGTCAATGCCGAGGGCGGCGAAAAATTCCTCCGTCGAAACATAGGTCACGTCGCCCGAAACCACGCTGCCGCTAAGCTCCGTACCGTCGACCGTTACGCTCAAGCCGGCGGGAAGCTCCGGTTCCGGAGTCGGTGTCGGGCTTGGCTCCGGAGTCGGAGTCAGCTCCGGGGTAGACTCCGCTGCTTCAATGCTCTGCGGTTCAGCTGTCTGCGCGCCGCATCCGGCAAGCAGCAGCACCGGCACAAGGACTATGCATATATATATATATATATATTGACTAAGGTTTTTGTTTTTGCTTTCATTTCTCATACCTTTTTCTCTTTTCTCAAGTACCATTTTACCACTGCGTCACGCCCATGGCAAGGAGTAATTCCGCCGCGCTTTTCAGCGTTTTTTATACAGCCCCTTTTCGCGCAGGAAATCAAGGAAGCCGTCCGCCGTGCCGAGCGTGAAACCGGATTTCTGGAGCATGTACACAAGACTGGCCTTTGAACGCACGGCGATGAGATTTTTGGTGCAGAACACACCCTTCACCTCGTCGTACGGCAGCTCCACAGGCTCACCGGAGCCGTTGAAAAACTCCATGCGGTCAGGATAAGCGGCCATCTTCATCTGCATCACGCCGCTTCTCGTGACTTCGCGGCTGCGCTTCATAAACAGGCTCACGGACGCGTAATAGTAGCAGAGCATCATCCCGTAATAGACGAGAACGGCTATCGGGATAAAATAGCTTATGCTTCCGCCGCTGAGGCGCGCGAACAGCCAGATTGCCAGCGCCAGCGCGAATATTATGTGATATACGATATACCTCGGCCGCTTGAAGCAGCAGTATTCGTAAAACTCCTGTATCAGCTCCTTGGTATATTCGCTGTCGCATCTGAACTTTGCTTCCATGCTTCTCCCCCGCTTTCCGCCGACAGTATAGCATAAATGCGGAGCGTAGGCAAGTATTGCCCACCGCTCCGCATAGACTTTATACAAGTACTGATTCCGGAGGTCGACGCATGATACGCAAACGCAGACTCATCGTGAATACCGCGCTGCTGACCGGCTCGTCGCTGCTGATGAGCTGCATCGGGATGGCGTTTCAGGTGTGGCTCGTCGGGCGCATAGGCGAGGCCGGGATCGGGCTTTATCAGCTGGTGCTGTCGGTGAGCTTTCTGTGCGCTACGGTCGCCATCTCCGGTATACGCTTCGCCGCGACGCGGCTGATATCCGAGGAGCTGGGGCGCGAAAATCCCGGCGGCGTGCGCAGTGCGATGCTGCGCTGTGTGGCCTACGCACTGTTCTTCGGGCTGGCGTCGGGGCTGGTGCTGTGGCTGCTGGCGGAGCCGGTGGGCTTTCTCTGCATCGGCGATGCGCGAACTGTCCGCTCTCTGCGCATTTCGGCGCTTGGGATGCCGTGCATCTCGCTGTGCGCCGCGTTTTCCGGCTACTTCACGGCCTGCGGCCGGGTCTGGAAGCCGACGTTCATCCATTTTGCCGAGCAGCTTGCGGGCATCGCGCTGGTTGCGTATTTTCTGCGCGCGGTGCCGGGCGGCGAGATCGAGCAGAGCTGCGCCGCCGTGACCTTCGGGCGGCTGCTGGCAGACGTTTTGTCCACGGTTCTTATGCTGGTATTCTACCTTGCCGACCGGCGCAGTTATTACAACGCGGAGACGAATAACTCGCATCTGACGGGGCGGATGCTCAAAATTGCACTGCCGCTCGCGGCCTCGGCCTATGCGCGCAGTGCCCTGAACACGATGCAGCATCTGCTCGTCCCGCGCGGTCTGCGCGCCGCGGGCTTCTCCGCCAACCGCGCCCTCGCCGGGTACGGCATCATTCAGGGTATGGTGCTGCCTATACTCGGCTTTCCGGCCTGCCTGATGTCGGCGCTGGCGGAGCTTATCGTGCCGGAGCTGACAGAAGCGCAGGTGCAGCGCGACAACGCCGGAATCGCGCGGGCGATACGCTCGCTGCTGAAAATGAGCCTGCTGTTCTCCGGCGGGGCGGCGCTCTTCATGTTCGTATTCTCGGATAAGCTCGGCCTTGTGATATACAGCAGCGCCGAGGCCGGGCGGTATATCCGTATCCTCGCGCCGCTCATCCCCGTAATGTACACGGACATGACCGTCGACGGCTGCCTCAAGGGGCTTGGGCAGCAGGTGTGGAGCATGGGCATAAATATAGCAGAAGCCCTGCTGGGGCTTCTGCTTGTGTGGCGGCTGCTGCCGGTTTACGCGCTGGCGGCGTATATCGGGGTGATATACTTCAGCGAGATATTCAACTTTTCGCTGAGCTGTCTGCGGCTGAAGCGCGTTTTTCCCGCCGCTTGAGCATCTTTTCGTCGTTTTTGTGCAGTATCGGCGAGATGCGCTTATAGAGCAGGAACGTGAGCGCCGAGACGATAATACCCTTGAGCAGGTTGAACGGCACGACCGCGAACAGCACGAGAGTGGAGACGCTGTTTATCGCGGAGTTGACCTGCGTACCCATGCCGACGATGGCGTCGAGCGGCATACCGAACATTTCGGCAAACTTCGGCAGGAGATATATCGCGTTGAAGGCGCTGCCGAACACGGTCATAATCAGAGTGCCGACGGCCATGCCGACGAGCGCGGACTTCTTGCCGGGCTTTGCGTGGTAGACGATGCTGGCCGGAAGGACGAACGAGCAGCCGACGACGAAGTTTGCAAAGTCGCCGACATAGGCGGTCGTCGTGCCCTTGATGATGAGCTTTACGAGAACCTTCACCAGCTCCGCGACAACTCCGGCCACGGGGCCGAGGTAGAAGGTGCAGATAAGGATGGGCAGCTCGCTGATGTCGAGCTTATAGAACGACGGAGCAAAAAACAGCGGCAGCTCGACCAGCATGAGCACGCCAGCCATGCTTGCGAAAACGGCGGTGTAGCTGATATAATGGGTGCTGGAAAAGAGCTTCCGGTCATGCGTGAGGCGCTTTTCACACAGCCACGCGACGAGGATGATCCCCGCAAATACCGCGGCGCAGACGAGAACGAATTTTAGGGTTTCCATGGTTTATTTTCCTCCTGAAATAAAAAATTCCCGTGGACAGCTCCACGGGCAGGCAGGACGGATAAAATTGAAAGTGTATCCCAAGCCGAAACGGCCCGGAATATATTTCTTCTTTCATCCAGACTTTACTGTCGGTTCCGGAGTTGCACCGGATCATGCCTTTCGGCTCGCGGACTTTACCGCCGGTCGGGAATTTCACCCTGCCCTGAAGATTTCATGCACAATATAGCACGCACAATTACTATTGTCAATACGGAGTTTTGGGGTTATTATAAATCTATATCACTCCGAATCGAGGTGGCACAATGCGCGAGCGGGAAAAATGCTGCTGCTTTACCGGGCACCGTCCGGCCAAGCTCCCATGGGGCGCGAACGAGGACGACCCGCGCTGCGCCGCGCTGAAAAACGAAATAGCCGCCCGGCTCGACGGGATATATGAGACCGGCTGCCGCCACTTCATCTGCGGCATGGCGCTGGGCTGCGACATGTACTTTGCCGCCGCCGTCATCGCTCTGCGCCGCCGGTACCACGATGTGACGCTTGAGGCCGCGATCCCCTGCGCCTCGCAGGCCGACCGCTGGAACGCCGCGCAGCGGGCGCTGTACGACTCGATGCTCGCCGAGTGCGACGAGGTGAGCATATTGCAGCACGGCTACACGCCGGACTGTATGCAGGCGCGGAACAAGTACATGGTCGATTCCTCCGCCGTGCTGCTCGCCTGCTTCGACGGGCGCCCCGGCGGCACGATGAACACGATCCTGTACGCCCGCCGTCAGGGTGTGCAGACGGTGATAATAGATATATAAAACAGCCTGATTTCACTGGAAATCAGGCTGTTTCGGTTCTTATTAGGCAGGAGTCTTTCATCCTATCAGGAAGCTTTCAAGCGCCGGGATATCCGGCAGGATATAGTCCGCTCCGGCGGCGGCAAGCTCGCCGGGGGCGGCATAGCCGTACTCCACGCCGATGCACTTTATCCCGCAGCGGTGTGCGCCGAGAACGTCATACTTCGTGTCGCCGACAAGCACGGTTTCCTCCGGCGCCGCCCCCAGCGACTCCATGACGCGGCTGACGATCTGCCATTTCTCGCTGTTGTTCCCGTCCGGGCGGC
>CAVCWF010000186.1:0-2085 GCA_963605945.1 Lachnospiraceae bacterium | reverse complement strand
CCGGGCGGCTGCCGCAGATGACGTCAAAGAGGCCGAGCATACCGTTCTCCTCCAGCAGCTCGCGCGCCAGCTTTTCGGGCTTGGAGGTTGCGACGGCGGTGATAAGGCCGTGCGCCCGCAGCGCAGTCAGCAGCTCCGCGACGCCGGGAAAAACGCAGCATTCGTGCAGGCCGGTCGGCTCATAGCGGACGCGGAAATCCGCAGTTGCCTGCTCCGCCTCCTCCTGTGTGAAGCCGAAATGCTCCATGAACATATCCACCAGCGGCGGCCCCGCGAAGCAGCGCAGGGAATCCAGCTCCGCGTCCATGCCGCGCAGGTTTATCGCGTAGCGGACGGACTTCGTTATGCCCTCGACGGTGTCAAACACCGTGCCGTCAAAATCGAACAGAATGTATCTGAACATCATATCTCTCCGTTTTTGTCATTATTGATTGCCGCATTATTATATTATAGGCGTAATCATGTGTCAATCCGGGAAAAATGCGCATATATAATACTGTATTTTTATTTACAGAGGTGGCATTATGACAAGCACATATTTTCTCGGAGCAAATTCGGCTCATGGCTTTTACTCACTGTACGGCGGCTTCCCGCCGCGCGGCGGATTCCTGCACATAATCAAGGGCGGCCCCGGCACAGGCAAATCCGGCTTCATGCGCGCCATAGGCGCCGAGGCCGAGCGGCGCGGAATGGACGTCGAATACGTCCTCTGCTCCGGCGACCCCGACTCGCTCGACGGTGTGTACATCCCGGCGCTGAACGAGGCGTGGGTCGACGGCACGGCTCCCCACGCCCTAGACCCGGTGATATTCGGCGTCACCGGAGATTATGTAAACCTTGGTCGCTTCTGCCGCACACCGTTTTCACCTGAAAATCAGGAAGCGATACGGCGGATAACTCCGGCCTACAAGGCGCTGTACGCCGAAGGATACGAGCATATCGCGGCGGCGGGGAAATGCGAAGCCCGCGGTGAATTTGACCTCGCCCCGCTCGAAAAGCGGCTGGACATGATCCTCCGCCGCTGCCCCGCAGACGATGCGCCATATGAGCGGCGTGTGTTCCTGCGCGCCATAAGCTGCCGCGGGCTGATGTCGCTTGCAGACACGCTGGCCGGTTACGGCGAGGTATACGAATTCACGAGCTGCCGCGGCGGTGGCGCTCCCGCGCTGGAGCTTGTGCGGCAGGAAGCCGAGCGGCGCGGCCTGTGCCGGGTGCTCTCCATGTCGCCGCTGCACCCGGAACGCATTGACGCCGTGCTGCTCCCCGCCGCCGGTATCGCGTTCTTCGACGGCTCATACGGCGCCGGCTCCGCGCGGCACATAAGGCTGGATTCCATGCTCACCGGCTCGTCTCGCCCCGGACACGCGGCTGAAGCGAAGGCCGTCGCATCGCTCCGCGGCAAGCTGCTCGATCTCGCCGTTGAAAAGCTGAGCCGCGCGAAGGCGCTGCACGACGAGCTTGAATTGCAGTACCGGCCGTATATGGATTTCCCCGCGCTCACGGATTACACGAACACGGAGATCGGACACATTTTCGGGAACTGAACCAACAGTTAAGAACGCGCAACTTCATGCCTCCCTCTGACGAGGGAGGTGTCAAAACCGAAGGTTTTGACGGAGGGAGAGAAAATACTGTCGCTTGCATCATGTGATTCAAATTTGCTGGTCTCTCCCTCAGTCGGCTTCGCCGCCAGCTCCCTCGTCAGAGGGAGCCATTATTTGATTCTAAACATTACACAGCCCCCGCCGCGGTGCTTCCGCGGCGAGGGCTGATTTTTATAAGCTTGGCGGCTGATTGCTGACCGCGTCCACAAACAGGAGCGTCAGTCCTATGTACGCGGCGCAGGCCAGCGCCAGCAGCGCGCAGATTACGACGCACGGTATCCGGGCTTTGCTGCCCTTCGGGATGAGCTTACAGCTCAGAACGATTCCCGCCGCTGCAAGTATGAAAAGAATAACTGCCATCCAAAGCGGCACAGCGTCCACCTCCTTACGCCTGACTGACGGCATCAGTCAGTGCCGGGCTCTCCCGCAGGATATCCAGCAGTCCCGCCATGCCCGTCAGCGAAGCAGTAAACCACTTGCG
>CAVCWF010000185.1:0-2351 GCA_963605945.1 Lachnospiraceae bacterium | reverse complement strand
GTATGCCGCTGCGCCCCATGATGATGCCCTTGGTCGGGAAGTCGGGGCCTTTGATGTGCTGCATCAGATCCGGCAGCGTCGCTTCCGGATTATCCAGCACGCAGACGCATGCGTTTATGACCTCGGTGAGGTTATGCGGCGGGATATTCGTCGCCATGCCGACGGCGATGCCGCTGGAGCCGTTGACCAGCAGGTTCGGGAAGCGGGAGGGCAGGACGCGCGGCTCCTTGCGGCTCTCGTCAAAGTTCGGATCCCAGTCGACCGTCTCCTTGTCGATGTCGCGCAGCATCTCGTTGGATATTTTGGACAGTCTCGCCTCGGTATAACGGTAGGCCGCCGGGGGGTCGCCGTCCACGGAACCGAAGTTGCCGTGGCCGTCAACGAGCATATATCTCATTGAGAAGTCCTGCGCAAGACGCACCATTGCGTCGTAAACCGACGCGTCGCCGTGCGGATGGTAACGACCAAGCACGTCGCCGACGCAGGTTGCAGACTTTTTGAAGGGCTTGTCGCTGGTGAGATTGTCCTCATACATCGCGTACAGAATACGGCGGTGCACGGGCTTGAGTCCGTCGCGCACATCTGGCAGCGCTCTGCCGACGATGACGGACATGGCGTAATCTCTGTAACTGTCCTCCATTTCGCCAACCAGCTCAGATTCAGTTATGACCTGATTCGGGAAGGCTATATCTTCGGGTTTATAATCTCTCTTATGTGCCATTTGAAGCTAACTCCTCAAATATCCAGATTGACAACGTACTTTGCGTTGGCCTCTATCCATTCCTTGCGCGGCTCGACGTTTTCGCCCATGAGAACGGTGAAAATCTCGTCGGCTTTCACGGCGTCACCCAGCGTGATGCGGCGAAGCGAGCGCTTCTCCGGGTCCATGGTCGTCTCCCACAGCTCATGCGGGTCCATCTCGCCCAGACCTTTGAAGCGGTTGATGTCTATCTTCACATTCGGGTTATCGCCGCGCATCTCGGCGGATATTCTGTCGCGCTCCTCGTCGGAATACGCGACGCGCTGGGTCTTGCCGCGGGTCAGCTTATAAAGCGGCGGCACGGCGGAATACACATAGCCGTTTTCGATGAGCGGGCGCATGTATCTGAAGAAGAAGGTCAGAAGCAGGGTTCTGATATGGCTGCCGTCGACATCGGCATCGGCCATGATGATTATCTTGTGATAACGGAGCTTTTCGATGTTGAACTCGTCCCCGATGCCCGCGCCGAGCGCGACTATCATGGGATAGAGCTTGTCGTTGCCGTAAATCTTATCGGCGCGCGCCTTCTCGACGTTCAGCATTTTGCCCCACATGGCGAGGATAGCCTGAAACCGGCTGTCTCTGCCCTGAATCGCGGAGCCTGCGGCGGAGTCGCCCTCGACGATGTATATCTCGCAGAGGGACGGATCGCGCTCGTTGCAGTCCTGAAGCTTGTCGGGCATTTGGCCGGACTCAAGCCCGGTCTTGCGGCGGACGGATTCCTTGGCTTTGCGCGCAGCCTCGCGGGCGCGGTTGGCCATCATGGCCTTTTCAAGGATTGTCTTCGCGGTAGCGGGGTGCTCCTCGAAATATGTCGAGAGCTGGTCGTTGACTATGCCGTCGACCAGAGTCCTGATATACGCGTTGCCGAGCTTCTGTTTGGTCTGACCCTCGAACTGCGCCTCAGGGAGCTTGACGGAGATGACCGCGGTGATGCCCTCGCGGACGTCCTCGCCGGAGACCTTATCGTCGCCCTTTATGGCGTTGGTCTTCACGCCGTAAGCGTTTATTACACGGGTGAGCGCGGTTTTGAAGCCGGTCTCATGCATACCGCCCTCAGGAGTATGGATGTCGTTTGCGAAGGAGATAAGATTCTCGGCATAGCTGTCGTTATATTGCAGGGCGATCTCGGCTATTGCGTCGCCCTTGGTGCCGCTGAGGTATATGACCTCCTCGTGCAGCGGGTTTTTATGGCGGTTGAGGTAATTTACAAACTCGCGGATACCGCCCTCATAGCACATCGAATCGCTCTCGCCGTCCTCGGTGCGCTTATCGGCTATCTCGATATGCACGCCGCCGTTCAGGAACGCCTGTTCGCGCAGTCTGGTGTGCAGCGTCTCATAATCGTATACGGTCGTATCGAAGAGTTCGGGGTCGGGCTTGAAGGTGACAACTGTGCCGTGCTTGTCGGTCTCTCCGATTATCTTCATTTCCTGCGTTATCCCGCCGCGGGCAAACTTCATCTCATAGATTTTGCCCTCCTTATGAACCTGAACCTCAAGCCACTCGGACAGGGCGTTGACGACGGACGCGCCGACGCCGTGCAGGCCGCCGGAGACCTTATAGCCGCCGCCGCCGAACTTGCCGCCCG
>CAVCWF010000184.1:0-5615 GCA_963605945.1 Lachnospiraceae bacterium | reverse complement strand
TTTCTGCACCTACTGCGTCGTCCCCTATGTCCGCGGGCGCGAGCGGTCGAGACTGCCGGAGGACGTTGTCGCCGAGGCGCGGCAGCTTGTCGCCGAGGGCTACAAGGACATTACGCTGCTCGGCCAGAACGTCAACTCCTACGGCAAGGATCTCGACAGCCAGACCGATTTCTCCGACCTGCTGCGCATGATAAACGACATCCCCGGCGATTTCATTCTCCGCTTTATGACGAGCCATCCCAAGGACGCAACCGAAAAGCTCTTCAAGACCCTGGCCGAGTGCGAGAAGTGCGAGCATCACATTCACCTGCCCGTACAGTCCGGCAACGACCATATACTCAAGATGATGAACCGCAATTACACGCGCGAGAAATACCTCTCGCAGGTTGCGACTGCGAGGCGCTACATGCCCGACATCGTCATCACGACAGATATAATCGTCGGCTTCCCGAACGAGACGGAAGAGGAGTTCGAGGACACGATAAGTCTCTGCGAGGAGGTACGCTTTGACGCGATGTTCACCTTCATCTACTCCAAGCGCGTCGGCACTCCGGCGGCCTCGATGCCCGACCCATACACCCGCGCCGACAAGCAGAAGCATTTCGACCGGCTCATGGATGTGTCCAACCGCATCTCCGGCGAGAAGCACAAGGAGTATGAGGGCAAGACCGTGCGTGTGCTCGTCGACGGCGAGACCGGACGTGAGGAATACAATCTCTCCTCGCGCACGAACGGCGGCCGCCTCGTGCATCTGCACGGCGACAAGAGCCTGATAGGGCAGTTTGTAAACGTAAAAATAGTCTCCAGCAACACATGGGCGCTGTACGGAGAGATAGAGAAGGGATAAATTATGGCTGAATTGACGCCGATGAAGCGGCAGTATTACGAAATAAAGCAGCAGTATCAGGATTGTCTGCTGTTCTTCCGCCTCGGCGACTTCTACGAAATGTTCGACGACGACGCGCGCCTCGCATCGAAGCTGCTTGATCTCGCGCTGACGACGCGCGACCGCACGGTCGAGAACCCCGACGAGCGCACGCCGATGTGCGGCATACCCTATCACAGCGCGGAGACCTACATCGCCCGGCTTATCGCCAAGGGCTACAAGGTCGCCATCTGCGAGCAGACGGAGGATCCCGCGCTCGCAAAGGGGCTTGTCCAGCGCGACGTGATACGCATAATCACGCCCGGCACCGTGACCGAAAGCTCCATGCTCGACGAGCACCGCAGCAACTACATCTCCGCCGTGTACCTCAACAACGGCCACGCCGGAGTCGCGTTCTGCGACGTGTCGACCGGCGAATTCTGCTGCGCGGGCTTCGACGGGGACGCGGCGAGTCACGTTATAAACGAGCTTGGCCGCTTCACGCCGCGCGAGGTGGTGCTGTCGATGGGCGCGGAGGAAAACTCCGCGATAACGGAGTTTGTAAGCTCCAAGCTCGGCGCGATGCCGGAGCACGGCGGCGATAAATTCGAGTATCTTCAGGCGGCGGAGCTGGTGTGCCGTCAGTTCGGCTTCGAGGATGTGGACAAGGCCGGACTTGGCGGTGAGAGCGCGGCGGTATGCGCCGTCGGCGCGCTGCTGGCGTACATAATCGAGACGCAGAAATTCGACCTCAGCCACATAAACCGCCTCGACATTTTTTACAGCGGGCGCTACATGGAGCTTGACTGGACGACGCGGCGCAATCTCGAACTGACCGAGACTCTGCGCAGCGGCGAAAAGCGCGGCTCTCTGCTGTGGGTGCTCGACAAGACCAAGACCCCGATGGGCGGGCGGCTGATGCGCTCATGGGTGGAGCGGCCGCTGCTGTCCGTCGTTGCGATAAAGCGGCGGCTTACGGCGGTAAGCGAGCTGTATAACGACACGGTCGACCGCTCGGAGCTGACGCTCGTGATGCGCGAGATAAGCGACATGGAGCGCCTTGCCGCGCGCTGTGTCTACGGCACGGCGGGCGGGCGCGATCTGCGTATGCTCGCAAACTGCGCGGGACAGCTCCCGCGGCTGAAGGAGCTGCTTGCAGGCTTCAAGAGCCTTGAGCTGCGCGACATCTGCGCGATGGACGCGCTGGACGATATCCGCGCCCAGATAGACCGCGCCATATGCGATGAGCCGCCCTTTTCCGTCCGTGAGGGCGGAATACTGCGCGAGGGCTATTCCGAAGAGGTCGACAAGCTGCGCAACATCCGCGACAACGGCACGCAGATGGTCACGGAGCTGGAGCAGCGCGAACGCCAGCGCACGGGCATAAAGAAGCTCAAGATCGGCTACAACAAGGTTTTCGGCTACTATATCGACGTGCCGAAATCCGCGGGGCTTGAAAACGTCCCCGCCGACTACATACGCAAGCAGACGCTTGTCTCGAACGAGCGCTACTTCACGCAGGAGCTGAAGGAGCTTGAAAACACGCTCCTGACGGCGAAGGACAGGATAAACGACCTCGAATACCGCTACTTCTGCGAGATACGCGACATGGTTGCGGCGAACGTCGACCGCGTCAAGGAGGCCGCTGACCGCGTCGCGCGGCTGGACGCGCTGTGCTCGCTGGCCGAGGTCGCGGTGCGGAACAACTACACGATGCCGGAGGTCGACACCTCGAAGGAGCTGCACATAATCGAGGGACGGCACCCCGTCGTCGAACAGACGCTGAAGGACGTGCTTTTCGTCCCGAACGACACTTTCCTGAACGACTCCGACGACCGCTGCGCGATCGTCACGGGGCCGAACATGGCCGGTAAATCCACCTACATGCGCCAGACGGCGCTCATAGTTCTCATGGCGCAGATGGGTTCCTTCGTCCCGGCGAAGAGCGCGACTATCGGCGTCGTCGACCGCGTGTTCACGAGGATCGGCGCGTCGGACGATCTGGCCTCCGGGCAGTCTACCTTCATGGTGGAGATGAACGAGATGGCCGGGATACTCAAGCACGCGACGGCTTCGTCCCTGCTCATCCTCGACGAGATCGGCCGCGGCACCTCGACCTTCGACGGCATGGCCATCGCCCGCGCGGTGCTGGAATACTGCGCCGACAAGCGCAGGCTTGGCGCGAAGACGATGTTTGCGACGCATTATCACGAGCTGTCCGCGCTCGAAGGGGAGCTGGGCGGCGTGAGAAACTACAACATCACGGCCAAAAAGCAGGGCGGAACGCTGGTGTTCCTGCGCAAGATAGTGCGCGGCGCGGCGGACGACAGCTACGGCATCGAGGTTGCAAAGCTTGCGGGGCTGCCCGACAGCGTGATAAGCAAGGCCAAAGGCTACCTCAAGGAACTGGAATCCAGCGGGATAGGCCCCGCCGTCACGCCCAAGGCCGCAGACGGCCAGATAAGTCTGGCCGACGTCGGCGCGGACGAGGTGCGCGATATTCTTCTGCGCACGGACGTGAACACGCTCACCCCTCTCGAAGCTATGAATCTCCTCTTCGAGCTGCAAAAGAAAGCGAGGGCATAACATGCCTGAAAAAAGCGGGCTGCAATTCACCAGCAGCCTCACAAAGAAAGAGTATATAGCGGCGCTCGCGTACCTGCCGGTGCACGTCATCGGCATACCGAGTCTCGTGGCGGTGCTGATATTCGGCGTGTCCGATCTGCTCACGCTCAACATCATCGCCTACTCCGTCGGCACGGTGTACATGCTCGCGCTGCTGGGCAAATTCCTGCGCCGTGACTTTGACGCGCTGTGCGACCATCCGGTGAAGTTCATCGTGGAGATCGGCGTATCCTACGGCATATACTACCTCTCTAACTTTGTCATCGTGCTGATACTCACCGCGGCGGACAGTCTCAGCAACCCGAACAACGGAGCGGTCATCGACATGGCGCTGGAGAGCGGGCGGCAGATGGTCATTATGACGGTCGTGATGGCGCCGATCGTGGAGGAGCTGATGTTCCGCGCGGGCATTTTCGGCCTGCTGAGGAAATATAACCGCGTCGCGGCGTATGCGGCGAGCATGATACTCTTCTCCGTATATCACATCTGGGCTTACGCCATCAGCGACGCGAGCTACTGGATATATATAATCCAATACCTGCCGATAGCGTTCCTGCTCTGCCGTTGCTATGAGCGCTGCAACAGCATCTGGGGCAGCATCGGGCTTCACATGCTGGTAAACGGCATGTCGATGTGGGCGCTCAACGCGCTTTCGAACCTATGAGCGAAACATACGAGCTGAAAACCATCGGCCATGTGCGCAGTGACTTCCCAGAAAAGTTCGGCATCCCGCGTCAGGCGGGGATAGTCGACGCGCTTGAGGCCGCGATAATCTTCGAGCCGGAGTACCGGCGCGAGGAGGCTCTGCGCGGGCTGGAGGGCTTCTCCCACATCTGGGTGATATGGCAGTTCTCCGAGGCCGTGCGCGACGGCTGGTCGCCGACGGTTCGGCCGCCGCGGCTCGGCGGCAACGCGCGCATGGGCGTGTTTGCAACGCGCTCGCCCTTCCGCCCGAACGCGCTGGGGCTTTCATGCGTGCGGCTTATCGGCATTGAGCACAGCGAGGAGCACGGCACGTATCTGCGCATTGCGGGAGCGGACATGATGGACGGCACTCCTGTATACGATATCAAGCCATACATCCCCTACGCGGACTGCCATCCGGACGCGTTGTCCGGTTTCGCACCCGATCCGGGAGCGCAGCTCCGCGTCGAATGTCCGGAGGAGCTTATGCGCATCGTCCCCACCGATAAGCGCGCCGCGCTCATCGGTGTGCTGGCAAACGACCCAAGGCCGCGGTACCAGAACGACCCCGGCAGAGCCTACGCGATGGATTTTGCGGGGCTGAACGTGGAATTTACGGTCAGCAGCGAGGTGCTTACCGTAAAAAATATATCAGACAGGAGAAAAGACAAATGAAAAAGCTTATTGCGGTGCTGCTCGCCGTCTGCACGGTGTTCGCCCTCTGCGCCTGCGGCGCGGGACAGGGCGTCGGCGGCAGCGTGACATCGGGCGAGGACGACTCTTCATTCCAGCTGGGCACGATAAACGGCGGCGTCTACGAGAACTCGTATCTCGGCGTCGGCATCAGCTTTGACGACAGCTGGAGCATTTACGACGAGGAGCAGCTCGCGCAGCTCATCGGCTGGACTGCCGAGCAGTACGACGACGAAAAGTACGCGGAGCAGATAGAGAAGGCAGATCTTTTCTACGATCTGTTCGCCTCTGCGGACGAAGGGCTTGTCTCGGTCAATGTCGTCATCCAGAACCTTGGCCTGCTCTACGGCACAGTGATGGACGAGGACAAGATCGTTGACATGACGCTTGAGCAGATGGACGAGCAGCTCCAGTCCGCCGGATTCTCGGAAATCAGCGCCGAGAAGGTCACGGTCGACTTTGCGGGCGCGGAGCGCACGGGCATCAAGTCCAGCAGCGTGTATCAGGGTGCGGACTACTTCACGCAGCAGGTGTTCATCAAGCACGGCAAGTACATGGCGATTTTCACCGTGTCCAGCTTCTTTGAGGATGTCACCGGCGACATCCTGAGCCAGTTCTACGTTGTTGAGTGATCGGCGCAAAAACAGCAAAAAGGAACCCCCGAACGGTGTTCGGGGGTTCCCTTCAGTCTGTCAAAAAAACATGTGCAACCGGGCACAGATAAAAGAACAGCAGGGGAGCTTGAGGG
>CAVCWF010000183.1:1760-11612 GCA_963605945.1 Lachnospiraceae bacterium | reverse complement strand
AATGAGCTCCAAATCCTCCGTATTTAACAAGCTGCCTATACATCTGCGCGGCGAAATAATCGAGATCGGCGCAGTGAAGCTGAACGAGGATCTGTCCGTCGGCGAGGAATTCACGATCGACGTCAGGCCCATATACTTCAAGCGTATGCACTACAAGGTGAAGAAGATAACCGGCTTCGACAAGGAGCGGCTTTCGCACGGGTACTCTTTCCCTGAGGCGATGGAGAAGTTCCGCGAGTGGTGCGGCGACGACGTGACCTTTATCACTTGGGGCTGTGACGATCAGGGCATCATGGAGCAGAACATCATCATCCACGATCTTGACTGGGACTGGATATCCGGCTGGATAAACCTTCAGCTCATATACAATCTCCAGACCGGCGGGGACAAGAACCAGAAGTCCCTCGCCAGCGCGATGGAGCATTTCGGCATCGAGCAGACCCGCGTAGCGCACGACGCACTCGGCGACGCTTACAACACCGCGCTTGTCAGCACGAAGCTCGATATGCCCGAAGGGCTGCGCATGTATTCGGACGCGGCGCGCATCCTCGCCTCGCGTATGCCGAACTACAAGCCCCCCGTCGAGAACGCCGGGCCGGACGCGATCGCGCACGAGAGCTATGACGGATTTGAGAGCAAGGCCGTCGCGCTTGCGGACGAGCATATCGGCAAGCTTCTGTGCCCCGTCTGCGGCAGTGAACTCAGCGGCAGCAAGTGGGTAAATCAGGGCGACCAGAGATACATGAACATCTTCCCCTGCGACGAGCACGGCACATATCTCGCCCGCGTCCGCTTCAAGAAGAACACCGACGAGAACACATGGTCTGTCGGCAAGCTCGTATACGAGGCCGACGCCGAAATGATAGACTTCTATAAAACCAAGGCCGCACAGGCGCGCAGACGCGGCCGCGGACATACCGCCCGCAAAAACCGCCCTGCCGGTAAGGGCTGATGAAAAATCCTCCTGATAGAATCAGGAGGATTTTTCATCTGTATCGGCTTTTTTCTCCGGGACTATTTTCTTGCGGCAGGCCATGAACACTATCACGCCGATTATGAACGGGAAGAAATAGCTTGCGATGCGGTACAGCACCAGCACGCTCGGCGCGTTGACCTCGCCGAGGAAGCCTTTGAACACGAACAGGAACGCGATCTCTACCGAACCGAGGCCGGAGACATTCGGCAGCACACCGGAAAGCAGCAGCATCAGCGACGCCAGCAGCTGCATCCGCACGAATTCCGGCACGTCCGCGCCGACCGCCCGCGCGCCGACATACGGCACGCAGTACAGGACAAACAGCTTTGTGAAGTTCAGCCCAAGCATCGCCCACATACGCCACTTTGTCTGCGCAAGATGCCGCGCCTCCGAATACATGAGTCCGATATTCTCGCTCCATTTCACCTTGCGCTGCGGCCATTTGCCGCTGTCGGGCAGCTTCTCTATCATCTTCAGCGCGAAGCGGCGGAGCGCATCCCACGTGCATATGAGGATCAGCACAAGTATGATGAGCAGGCAGAAGCCGAAGCCGAGCGCAAGATATTTCCCCGCGGCGGGCAGGTTCGCGCCGAGCCAGCCGCTTTGAGTGACAAGCATTATGAGCGCGTAGAGAAAGATCGTGCCCTTGTGGAAAATATATTTCATTATCATCAGGCCGACGCTGTTTCCGACGTCAAGTCCCTGATTATACAGATACCCGCTCTGCATCGGTATCGTCGCCGCGCCGCCGCTGGTGACGAGGCCGAACACGCCCAGAAATGTGAGCTCAAAAGCCTGACGGTAGCTCAATCCCGGCACCCGGCTGCGCACAAGCGTCATGCACATGGCGGAGTCAAGGAGCTGGTATCCGACGCCGAGCGCAAGCAGCGCAATGAGCGACGCGGCGCTTATCGACGCGATACTGTTCATTATGGCTTCAACGTTGCCGCGCAGAACGAGCGCCATGATCCCGGCCAATATGAGCAGCGTAAGCAGCGCCGAGAGTATTGATTTCAAACGCTTTTTATCCATTCAAGGCATTCCCCCGTCATGTTTCCGTCCGCTGGCGAAGCTTCTCAAGCCGCTTGTCAAGGTCGGCGCTGATCTCCGCGCACTCCTTCAATTCGCTGTTGACCTCTTCCGGCGCGGCGGGCTTCTTATAGCGCAGCTTATGCTCCACACTCGCCCACCAGTCCATCGCCATCGTGCGGAACTGCACCTCGACGCGCATCTGCTTCTTCTGGTCATGCAGGAATATCGGCGTCTCCACTATGAGATGAAGAGATGCAGGCTGCGGTAGCCGTTCGGCTTCGGGTTCTTGATATAGTCCTTCTCCTGCAGAAGCACGATATCGTCCTGCCGCAGCAGCGCATCGCGCAGCATGTATATATCCGAGATGTACGCGCATATCACGCGTACGCCAGCGATATCGTTCAAATTATGCTCAATGCTCTCCGCCGAGAACGGCAGGCCGCGGCGGCTGTGCTCGTCCATGATGCTCTCAGGCGATTTTAGCCGCGTCTTTATCGCCTCTATCGGGTTGCGGTCATACTGAAGCGACAGTTCCTCGTCGAGGACATTGAACTTTGTGGACACCTCCATCATCGCGCAGCGGTAATAGCTCATCAGCTCGCGGTACGGCGCAGTATAGGTCTGGAGGCGCTCCTTTATTTCATTATTGCTGTATATTCTGGAAATAACATTTCCCTCGATGCTCTTGATGCCGTTCAATACTTTCTCCTTAAATTTAAATGGGCAGTACACGATAATACTGCCCATTTATTATACCATAATATTACGCCGGCTGCAAAACCTTTTCCTCGCAGGCAGTCACGCTGTATTCCCGCACGCCGGACACAGTTTCCCCGTCTATCTGGAGGGGTCTCGGCTCGTCAAAGCGAACCGTTATATTTCTCCCGCTGAGAACCGCGACCATCTCGCCGTGCTTTACATGCTCGCCCTTGAATATTGACGGGAACACCGCAAGGCTCTTCAGCTTTCCGCTGCCATAGTACACCATCACGGATACCTCACCGTCGGCATTCAGCCGGTCCTGCTCCGGAGTGGGCATCATGCCGCCGCCATAGTAACGGCCTATCATCGTCGGCGCAAGCCAGACCTTCTCGAAGCGGTGCTCGACGCCGTCGACCGTTATTGTCGCGCCCGTCGGCTTATAGTGGAACAGCAGCCCCTTTATCGCTATCGCGGTATAGTTCACCTCGCCGTCGCCCTTGCCGCGCAGCTCGTCGCCCTTCTCGCAGCAGTAGCCGTCGATGCCGTAGCCGATGCCGTTTATGAAGCGGTGCTCCGTGCCGTTGACGCATATCTCCGGCAGGCGCTCTATGTAGCGGTTGATGAGCACCGGGGGCTTATTGCGCTCCGCGCCGATGTCGCGTGCGAAGTCGTTTCCGCTGCCGCTGGGGTAATAGTAGATATTGCAGTCGGGGCGGATATCCTCGGTGTCGTTCAGGAAGCGATTCAGTGTGCCGTCTCCGCCGCAGATGATAATGGAAGCGCCGTCCGGCATGTCGTTGAAGAAGGCTCCGTAATCCCTTATCTCCAGCATATTGCTGAAATAAAGGTGATCCCCCGGCATGAGCGATTCAAGCTCCCGCATTTTCTCCTGAGCCGTACCGTTGCCAGCGAGCGGATTATAAAGCACTATAAAGTTGTCCATCCAATACCTCTTTCTATCTCTCGGTATTATTCTATATAATTATTCTTCTACCTCGTAATCGCCTTCTATGACGTCCGGGTACTGATTCTTGACTATCTTGACCGTGCAGAGGGAGACGCATATGTTCAGCAGACCCTCAACGAAAAGGCCGATGCCCGCAAGCAGCATGATGACCGCCGCACTCTCGCCGGGGCGCAGAACAAGGACGATGCCCATGGCGACCGTGAGCAGCGCCATGACCATCACGATCCACCACTTGGTGATACCGAAGCGCTTCGCGTCAATGGATATCTGGATCTTGAACAGGCCGTCCGTGAGTACGCTGATGCCGAGCACAATGCAGAAGAAGCTCATCGCGCCGTCCGGCTGGAGCAGCACCAGAACGCCGAGGGCTATAAGCAGGATGCCGAAAGCCAGATCGTACTGGAACGCAAGGCGGAACAGATCCTTTGAGAAGTACGCGGCGAGCTTCACGATGCCGAACACGATCATTGCAATGCCGAGTATCGTGCCGACAACGGTCACGCTCAGCTCCGGTACGGCCATCATCACGATGCCGAACACGCAGAGCAGCGCGGAAATTACAATATACGATATTTTTGCAGCCTTCATCGGCTTAACAGAACGCATATGATACCTCGATTCCGCGGAAGGGTACACATAGCTTCCGCATTTTATGGAGCTATATTAGCACGTCCCGTTTCTGCGCGCTATGGGCACGGTTTTTTTAGTGCGCTAAAGTCGGGCATAATTTACAATCTGTCTGAAAATCATCCTGCCCCGCTCCCGTGGGCGAATGCGGGGCTTGCAATCCGACCGGAAAAATGATATTTTAATATCTATAAAGAAATATATAAATTTTGGGAGGAAAAGACATGGCGTCCTTTACCCGCAAGGCGATAGAAGAGGCTTTTCTCAAGCTGCTTGACGCCCGCCCCCTCAGCCAGATAACCGTAAAGGATATCGTCGAGGAGTGCGGAGTCAACCGCAACACCTTTTACTATCATTTTCAGGACATACCGACGCTCATCAAGGATATATTCACCGAGCGCGCAGAGGCCGTGCTGAAGCAGCACCCCGACTTTGACTCGCTTGAGGATGCGCTCGACGAGGCTGTGCAGACGGTCATAAAAAACAAGCGCATCATCTACCATCTCTACCGCTCGGCCGACCGCGCGCTTGTTGAGATGTATCTGATGCGCATCTGCGAGCAGGTCATTCTATCCTACATTCACGACAGCCGCGGTGAGTTGCCCATCAGTCAGGAGGACAAGACCATCATCGTCCGCTACTACAAATGCCAGTGCTTCGGCATGATAATCGACTGGCTGAACAGCGACATGCGCTTTGACATATCCGCCGAAGCGCGCAGAATGTACGAGCTGCGAAAGGGTATGCCGGAAGAGATCGTCCGCCGCGCAAGTATGCAGAGGCCGCGGACATGAACAAGCAAAACGAAAGCGGCGGAGTGCGGCTGCTGAGCAGCGGCAAGCGCGGTTTCTTCCGCATAGTGTTCAGCCGCGTAGGACTTATCGCGCTGCTGCTTATCCTGCAGGTCGCGCTCATCTTCGCGGTGATGCTGTGGTTTTACAAGATACTGCCGCATCTGCTCATTGTGCAGGGGCTGTTCGTCGCGGTCATGGTTCTGATCCTGATAAACAGCAGAGCTGACGCGTCCTCAAAGATAACGTGGCTGATCCTGATAATGTCGGCGCCGCTGTTCGGTACGCTCATGTATGTGTACGTCCGCATGGACGTGGGGCACCGGCTGCTGAGAGACCGGCTGCGCAGCATAATCGGGGATACGAAGCATCTGCTGCCGCAGGAGCCGACCGCGCTGGAGACTCTGCAAAAGGAACACCCGGAGGCCGCCGCGCTCGACACCTATCTCAATCAAAGCGGCTGCTTCCCCGTTTATGACAACTGCGAGGTCAAGTATTTTCCCTGCGGCGGGGAGAAGTTCAAGGAGCTTCTTCTGCAGCTGGAAGAGGCAAAGGACTTCATCTTCCTTGAATACTTCATCATTGAGGAAGGCTACATGTGGGGGCGTGTGCTTGAGATACTCTGCCGCAAGGCGGCGGAAGGCGTCGACGTGCGCGTGATGTACGACGGGACGAACGAATTTGCAACCCTCCCCGCGAACTACCCGCATCTTCTGGCGGAATACGGCATCAAATGCCGCCCATTCGCGCCGCTGACTCCGTTTGTCTCAACTCACTATAATTTCCGCGACCACAGAAAGATTCTCGTCATTGACGGCAAGGTCGCTTTCACGGGCGGCATAAATCTTTCGGACAGGTACATAAACATCGGCTCCCCCTACGGGCACTGGAAGGACACAGCCATAATGCTCCGCGGCCGCGCGGTCGACAGCTTCACGCTGCTGTTCCTGCAGATGTGGAACATGGGGCCGGACGAGGCCGAGTATCAGAAATACCTCGCAGTGCCGGATTCCGAGCCGCAGTCCCCTTCCCCCGGCTGGGTCATCCCTTACGGGGACAGCCCGCTGGACAGCTACCGCGTCGGCGAGATGGTATATTCGGACATCCTCAACCGCGCGGAGCACTATGTGCACATTATGACGCCGTACCTCATTCTCGACGGCGAGCTTGAAACGGCGCTCCGCTTCGCGGCACAGCGCGGAGTTGACGTTGAGCTTATCCTCCCCGGTATTCCGGACAAGCCTGTACCCTACGCGCTGGCCAAGACGCACTATGCCGCGCTGTTGGATGCCGGAGTCAAAATTTACGAATACACGCCCGGCTTTGTGCACGCGAAGGTCTTCGTCAGCGACGACTGCAAGGCCGTGGTCGGCTCGATAAATCTCGATTACCGCAGCCTGTACCACCACTTTGAGTGCGCCGCCTATATGTACGGCACGCCGTGCATAAAGGACATTGAGGAAGATTTCATTTCCACCAGAAGTCAGTGCCGCGAAGTGACGCAGGAGAGCCTGAAGAATATTAAATGGCATACCAAGCTCATCGGCAGCGTGACCAAGGCGATATCTACAATGCTATAAAAAAGTAAGCCCGCCAGCAGGTTTTTAAGCCTGCTGACGGGCTTTATTCAGGGGAGAAGAATAGCGAATCAGTTACGCACAGCGGCGGTCCTGAATGAACTGCACCATCGTGTCGGTATCGTGGATGGGCACAGGCTCAGAGAGGAAGCCGAGCACTTCGCCGCTCAGGTCGACGTAGCAGATGTAGTTCATCCACTCGGTGTTGAAATCGACCTCGACAAGAGTTTCTTCCTGTCTGAGACAGATGTCCATGATCTCTTCGGGCTGGATGTTTGCGTAGTCGATGGCGGTCTTTGCGATATAGTTATGAATGTTATTTTTCATTATAATCAATCTCCTTTTAGAAGTTTCTTTGTCCGTTCCCTTGAGGACGGCTTTATTATGTCTCAGTAGGTTTAATTCGATGTAAAGCGGATTTAAACAGCTTTTAAACCGCGGCTTTTTTCTTGGGCTGGTCGCGGACGATGCAGAAGGCCATGACCGCGAAGAAGTTGAAGAAGATTCCGAGTATCGGCCAGAGCGACTTGTTCATGCCCTCATTCACCGCGCTCTTGTAAAGCCACGCAACGACCGTAAGCCAGTAGCTCAGTACCAGCACGCCCCACAGGACGCTCAGGCCGCCGATGATCGCGTAGTTTACGGCGGACAGCGGGGTTATCTGGCTCTTCCATGCGTCGTCCTCGTGGTGATGCTCGCCGTCGGCTCTGTCGGCCGTGTTCTCCATCGCCGCGTACTGCTGCTTCAGCATTGCCGCATCGCTTATCTGCTGGGAAAGACTCAGCGGTATCGCAACCGCGGTGACGACGGCAAGAATAACGAACAGGATTATCATGCGTTTGAAGCTCTTCGCGTAGTTCATAGTCATAACATGGTTTTTCATATTTTCATGCTCCTTATAAAACAAATCTGCCCCCCTCACCGGGACAAGCCCAGTATAGGAGAGCAGATTTAATTTAATATAACGCAATGTTAAACGGCGTTTAAACGGTATCCGACGCCCCAGACGGTCTGTATCATCTGCGGGTGCGACGGGTCAAGCTCGACCTTTTCGCGCAGCCTGTTGACGTGCACGGCGACAGTGATGTTGTCCCCCATCGACTCAAGCCCCCATATCAGCTCATACAGATCCTCGCGGCCGAACACCTGATTCGGGTGCTTGGCGAGGAACAGCAGCAGCTCGTACTCCTTGTTCGTCAGCGTGAGCGGTTTGCCGCGAACGGACGCGGAATGAGCCTCCGTGTCAAAGGTCAGGTCGCCGACGGTCAGGACAGTTTTGTCCTTCTCCTCCGGCTTCAAACGCTTGTACTGCGCAAGATTCGCCTTTACGCGCGCGACAAGCACGCCGGGCGAGAACGGCTTTTCTATATAATCGTCCGCGCCGAAGCCGAGGCCGCGGATCTTGTCGACGTCCTGTGTACGCGCCGTGACCATCAGAATGGGGATGTCGAGCTTCTCGCGGAGCCGCTTGCATATGGAGAAGCCGTCCATTCCGGGCAGCATCAGGTCAAGCAGCACGAGGTCATATCCTCCGCCCAGTGCCTTTTCAAGCCCCGTTATGCCGTTATTCGCTATGTCGGCCTCGAAGCCGTCAAGTTCAAGGTAATCGCGCTCGATCTCCGAGATCTCCTTGTCGTCCTCAATGATTAGTATCTTGCTCATTCTTTCGCCGCCTCCTTCAACTTAACGATAATACACAATCCGCCGCTGACGCTCCTGCGCGACTCTACCGAGCCGCCCATCTGCTCCGCGGCCTTTTTCACGACCGCGAGACCAAGCCCGCTGCCGTCTCCGCTGTGCTCGCGCGCGGGATCTGCGCGATAGAACAGATCAAAGAGCTTCGGCAGCTGCTCATCAGGGACGCCCTTGCCGTCGTCGCTGAAGCTGAGCTTGACCCGATCGCTGCATTTTTCCGCACGGATATCCACGCAGACTCTGTCCTTGCCGCTGTATTTTATGCTGTTGTCGATTATGTTCTTTGCAATGCGCCGCAGCTGCTCACGGTCGGCCTCGGCTGTACATTCATCCGCCGAGACATTCACATACGCCTTGTCTGAATAGTCCTCCGCGATCGCGCGCAGCTCCGCGCCAACGTCCACGGCCTCCATTTTCAGCGGCAGCTCGCTGAGGTCGAGCTTGGAAAACTCGAAGAGACGGTTCACCATCGTCTCAATCTCCTGCTCCTTGCGGCATATCGTCTCGATATAGCGCTGCCGCATCTCAGGCTTCTGCGCCACGCCGTCGCGTATCGCCTCGCTGTATGCGCGGATGGAGGTCAGCGGGCTTTTCAGGTCGTGCGACATGCCGGCGATAAGCTCCTTGCGGCTCTGCTGGCGGCGCTGCTCGTCATCAAGCGCGGCCTTGAGCTTCGCGGCCATGAGGTCAACGGCATCGCATGCGGCCTTGAACTCGTCGTTCCCGTCATAGGCGATCGGCTCATCAAGGTTCCCGCCCTGTATGCGCTCCACTCCGGCCACAAGCTCGTCAAGCGGGGCGGAGATATGGCGGAACAGCGAGCGAGTAAGGAAGAAGTTCGTGAAGCATATCGTCAGCAGCAGAGCCATGCCGACCGCGCCAAGATATGTCCAGATAAATATTTCAAGGCTTGAAAACGTCGTCTCATACTGCTCAAGCGTCATATGCATTTCGTAGAGACTAAGCCCAAGCCGGGGCAGATATTTTGTCTCAAGGAAATACAGCGCAATGCCAGCGCCGAGAATGAGCAGCATCGCGGCTATGAGCAGCGGAACAAGGAACATATATACGTTTGATCTGGTCAAACGCTGCTTTACCGTCATATCCATCACCTCATGCATATCATAGCATATATCTGCCGCTTATTGTTAAAAACTTTTTTAAAAAGCCGCCCGAAAGCTTTCGGGCGGCTTTGCGATATTTACTTGCCGAGGTATGCGCGCTTGACGTTTTCGTCCGCCAGAAGCTGCGCTCCGGTTCCGCTCAGGCCGATGCTGCCCGTCTCAAGGACATAGGCATAGTCCGCAACCTTCAGCGCCATGTTCGCGTTCTGCTCTATCAGAAGCACGGTCACGCCGCGCTTGTTTATCTCGCGTATGATGTCAAATATTCCTTTGACGACCAGCGGCGCGAGGCCGAGCGACGGTTCGTCCATCATAATTATCTCAGGCCGCGCCATGAGTCCGCGGGCGACTGCGAGCATCT
>CAVCWF010000183.1:0-1750 GCA_963605945.1 Lachnospiraceae bacterium | reverse complement strand
CGCCGGAGAGAGTACCGGCCAGCTGCCATTCGCGCTCCTTGAGCCGCGGGAACAGGTCGAACACCCACGCCATATCCTCGCTCAGATCGTCATGTCTCAGATAAGCGCCGATCTTGATATTCTCAAGCACCGTCATGTTGTCAAACACGCGGCGGCCCTCCGGCACGAGAACTATGCCCTTGGAGACTATCAGCGAAGGATCCTTGCCGGTGATGCTCTCGCCCTTGAATGAAATGCTGCCGGAGGCGGGCTTCACAAGCCCGGCTATTGCCTTGAGCGTCGTGGATTTGCCAGCGCCGTTCGCGCCGATAAGCGTGACAACCGAGCCTTTGGGCACGTCGAAGCTGATGCCCTTGACCGCTTCAATGCCTCCGTAATTGACCTTCAGGTCTTTTACGCTGAGTATCGTTTCACTCATCCTCGCTCACCCCCAGATATGCGTCAATGACCTTTTCGTCGTTCTGTATCTCCGCCGGAACGCCCGACGCTATCAGCTTGCCGAAATCGAGCACATATATTCTGTCGCTGATGTTCATAACCAGATCCATATGGTGCTCGACAAGGAAGATGGACAGCTCGTGGCGGTCGCGTATCTCGCTTATGAACTGCGCAAGCTCCAAAGTTTCCTGCGGGTTCATGCCGGCTGCCGGCTCGTCGAGCAGCAGCAGCTTCGGCTCAGTTGCAAGGGCGCGGGCGATCTCAAGGCGGCGCTGGATGCCGTAGGGCAGGCTGCCGGCGACGTCGTCCTTATATTTGTCAAGCCCCTGTTCCGCGAGCAGTGCCATGGCCTCCTCGCGCATACGCTTCTCCTCAGCGCCGTTGAGATGCAGCGCCGCCGTGAAAAAGTTCTGCTTTGCGCGCATGTGCTTTGCTATGAGGACGTTTTCAAACACGGAGAGCTTCGAGAACAGTCTGATATTCTGGAAGGTTCTCGCAATGCCCTTGGAGGTTATCACGTCGGGCGTATAGGACACAACGTCCGTGTACATGCCCATATTTTCGCCCGCGTAGAGCTTTTTCATCTTGCCCTGCGGATGATTCTCGGCGATGACCTCGCCCATGAACTCGACCTTGCCGTTCGTCGGCTCATACACGCCGGTGACGCAGTTGAAGGCCGTGGTCTTGCCCGCGCCGTTCGGGCCGATAAGCGCGACGATCTCGCCCTTGTTTACGTCGAGGTTCAGGTTATTGACGGCGACAACGCCTCCGAACTGCATGGTGACGTTTTCAATATGCAATACGTTTTCAGCCATTGTCTTTCGCCGCCTTTCGTTCGCGCTTTGCAAAGGGCTTCTTGAAGAAGTCAATAATCGCCTGCCATGAGAACTCGCGCGTTCCCATGATACCCTGACGGTAGAACAGCACAACCAGCATGATGACGACCGAGAACACGACCATTCTGAAGCCGCCGCGCATGAACGGAATGTTCACGCCGAGGTAGGTCTGCGAGTCGTCCAGAAATCTCAGCCACCACTCGGAGCAGGCTATGTACAGGAAGCTGCCGATAACGGAACCGGTCACGGAGCCGATGCCGCCGATGACGACAATGAGCAGTATCTCGTAGGTCATGGCCGAGGTGAACGCCTTGGCGTAGACGCTCGCCTGAAACATTGCGAGCATAGCGCCGCCGATACCGGCGAAAAACGCGCTGGTCAGGAACGCCTGCATCTTGGTCTTGGCAAGGTTTATGCCCATTGCCTCGGCCGCTATCTCGTCCTCGCGGATGGCCTTGAACGCGCGGCCGTAGGAG
>CAVCWF010000182.1:0-14607 GCA_963605945.1 Lachnospiraceae bacterium | reverse complement strand
CTTCAAGACGAAAAGAGCAAAAAGCGCCGGAAAGACGCACTGTCAGGCGTGTCTGCCCTTGTTAACCGATACTATAATTATCAATAAACTCGCAGGCGCTGAGCGCGGCGATGTTCCCCTCACCGACCGCCTTTGCCGCCTGATAGGGCTTGCCCGTGCAGTCTCCCGCCGCGAATACGCCCGGAATGCTCGCCGCCATGTCCCTGCCGACGGCGATGGCCGCGCCGCTGCGCTCAAGCCCCGGCACAAGATTTGCGACCGACACCGTATCCTTTATTATGAACACGCCGTCCACCGGATATGTCTCCCCGCCGCATATCAGCGCTTCCGCACGCTTCGTGCCGCGTATCTCATATCGCGCCGCGTCCGCAAACTCCAGCACATTGCAGCCGATGCCGCGCAGGAATTCCGCGTCGCGCTTCGCCTCCGCGCTGCTGCCGACAAGAGCTACGGTCTTTCCGCGGTACAGCATCCCGTCACAGGTGGCGCAATAGCTGACGCCGCGTCCGAGGAACTCCGCTTCGCCGGGATAGAGCCGTTCTCTCGTGATGCCCACGGCGAGTATCACGGCGCGCGACTCGTAAAAGTCGTTTGCCACCGCAACGCCGAAGCTGCCGCCCATCGGCACCACCGACAGCGCGCGCCCCGCGATAAGCTCCGCGCCGCTCTCTTCAAGCTGCGTTCTGAACACGGCGGCCATTTCCCGCCCGCGCACGGACGGCATCCCCGGAAAGTTGTCCATGCGTTCCGCTTTATACATGCTCGACGTCTCGACCGGATTTGCAACTACCGCGACGGTCTTGCCGCGGCTGCGCGCTGTCAGCGCCGCGGATGTCCCCGCCGCGCCTCCGCCAACGACGATCAGATCATACATTCATCATCACTTCGCTTTCTGATCAAATTATAGCCAATCCGCGCGGCTTAGTCAAACCATAAATCTTAATATCTTAATTTTTCCCGATTTCGCTTTTTGTGATTGCATAGGCGGCGCTCCTCTGCTATAATTGATCGTAGTCAAGAGTACGGTCGTTTTTAAAAAGTCATATAAAGAACTAGGAGGGTATTATGAAAAAGAAACTTCTGGCGATCCTCATTCTGGCGGCAATGCTCGTCTGCCTGCTGCCCACAGCCGCGTTCGCGGTAAAGCCGGGCGAAAAGCTGCCATACTCAGCCAAATGCCCAGATTGCGATGAAGTTGCTCAGAATCTATATCTGATTGGATATACGAAGGGCACGTATAATGCCAGCTATGGCGACTATTTTCACATTATACATGCGCATGACGATTGGGAACATAAGATCGATAATGAGCAGCGCTGCTTTACTCCCAGATATGGCGATTACACCATCCAATACGCTCAGCTCTCGGCCTCAAGCGGTCAGGATCCAGCAGTATATCACAAGGCGACCTGCGTCTGCGGACTGTCCTTGAACAAGGAGCACAACTATTCGGAATACCAGTCCGGCAAGCGTACCTGCTCCGACTGCGGCTATGTGCAGACCTGCGATCACAGCGGCAACACTAACCCCACCTGCATCAGCACCACCTGCTCTGTCTGCGGAGGCACTGTCCCCAGCACGGAACACGTCCGTGCGCAGTTCAAGCACGACAGCCGCGGCCACTGGGCATATTGCACTAAGTGCGATGCCCTCCTCAGCAGGGTGCTACCGCATACATGGGACGGCGGCGTCGTCACCGACCCCGGCACCTGCCTCGCCTCCGGTACGATGAAGTATACCTGCACCGCCTGCGGTGAGACTAAGACCGAAAGCATCACCGGCGAGCACGACTACAAGGATGCACACGATAAGGATAGCCACTATCAGGAGTGCTCCATCTGCCACAATAAGAAGAACATCGAAGCGCACAAGTGGGATGAGGGTGTTGTGACTGACCCCGGCACTTGCATCACTCCCGGCTCGATGAAGTTCACCTGCACCGTCTGCGGCGAGACCAAGACCGAGAGCATCACCGGCGAGCACGACTACAAGGATGCACATGACAAAGATAACCACTATCAGGAGTGCTCCATCTGCCACGACAAGAAGAACGTTGAGGCGCACAAGTGGGATGAGGGCGTTGTCACCGATCCCGGCACTTGCGTCACCCCCGGTTCGATGAAGTACACCTGCACCGTCTGCGGTGAGACTAAGACCGAAAGCATCACCGGCGAGCATGACTACAAGGATGCGCATGACAAGGATAACCACTATCAGGAGTGTGCACTCTGCCATGATAAGAAGGACGCAGAAGCACACAAGTTCGTATGGAAAATCGACCGCGCGGCCACTACCACTAAGGAGGGCGAGAAGCACGAGGAATGCAGCGTGTGCGGCTATAAAAAGGCTCCCGTGAGCATTGAAAAGCTCTCCCCGTCCGCGAAGCCCCGCACCGGCGACGCCTCCGTCGTCTGGCTCGTTCTGCTCATTTCCACCGGCAGCGCCGCGGCGGCTGTAACGCTGTATACAAAACGTAAACTGTCATAAGTCACAAAAAGAGCTGGTAAATATTTTCGGTTTTGCAACCTTGCACTGGTAAAAATTTTCTGTTATAATGCCTGTTGTCACTGTCATTACTCTCGATAAGGAGGATAACGATGCCAAAGGGACTGCAGGCAAAGGGTCTTGCCCGGCGCGACAAAATGCTGCTGGCAGCTATAACGCACTTTCTCGCCGACGGATACGAGAAAACGACTACCGCGTCCATCGCAAAGGCGGCGGGTATGTCCGCATCGTCGTTCTTCGCCGCGTTCGAGACGAAGGAAGCGCTGCTTCTGCTGCTCGTGAAGCATATGTTCTCCAACCAGTTCAACGAGATATTCAGCATCATCGGCAGCAACGCGGAGCCGGTTATGATATACGCGGCTGAAACCTCCCTTCAGCTCTATCTCGCCGAGCTGTCGGAGCCTATGCGCGAGCTGTACGTGACCGCCTATTCCCTGCCCACCACCTCCGAGTTTATATACCAGAACACCGCGAAGGAGATCGAGCAGATCTTCGCCCCGTATAACCCCGCCAGCTCATCCCGCGATTTCTACGAGCTGGAGATTGCGTCGGCGGGAATAATGCGCGGCTTCATGGCCAAACCCTGCGATGTGTATTTCACGATGAACGACAAGCTGCGGCGTTTCCTCGGCTGCTGCTTCACGCTGTACCATGTGCCGCAGAGCCTTCAGGAGCAGGTCATTGAATCAGTGCTGGAGATGGATCTGCATACGACGGCGGTGAATCTGGTCAACAGCGTCGTAGCTCAGGCCGAAGCCGGCTTCGAGGCAATAATGAACAAGTAAAAGGCTCGTTATAAAAATTATGTAAACCATGTTATGTTAAACACTCCAGCGGTTTATAAAAACCGCTGGGGTGTTTAACACGTCGAAATAACATCTATGTGTTTGCAGGAATCGACGCGTCTGGCTTAAATACTGCTGTCATTGCGAAGCCATTTCGCGAAATGGCTTCGCAATCCGCATCCCCTTCGCATCGCACTTGACCTACCTCTTGGTTAAGGAGTACGGATTCCCACGTCGCTTCGCTCCTCGCGACGGCGGCATACCACGATTCATTGATTTGCCGCCTAGTCCCTTTAGGGGGAATGACAGTGCTTTTTATAACCTGTCAGCTATTTTCACTAAGCATGATTTCTTGACAAACTGCAAATCCCCGACGGTTCATAAACCGCCGGGGAACATTTTTTGTTGCATCAGCCGCCGAATACGCTCAGCAGGAAGCCCGCCGCGATGGCTGAACCGATAACGCCGGCAACATTCGGCCCCATGGCATGCATGAGGAGGAAGTTGGTCTTGTTATACTTGCGTCCTTCATCCTGCGAAACGCGCGCCGCCATCGGCACCGCGGAAACACCGGCAGAGCCGATCAGCGGATTGATGCGTCCGCCGGAGGTCTTGTACATCACGACGCCGCCAAGCAGTCCGCCGATGGTGGACAGGCCGAAGGCGCAGAGGCCGAGTACGATTATCTTTATCGTGCTCCAGCTCAGGAAGTTCTGGGCAACCATCGTCGCTCCGACAGAGGTGGCGAGGAAGATGGTGATGATATTCATCAGCGCATTCTGCGCGGTATCGCTGAGACGGTCGGTCACGCCGCATTCGCGGAACAGGTTGCCAAGCATCAGGCAGCCCACCAGTGGAGCGGTAGACGGCAGGAGGAGGATAACAAAGGTCGCAACCACGATAGGGAAGATTATCTTCTCAGTCTTGGACACCTCGCGCGCCTGCTCCATTTTGACCTTGCGCATTTTATCCGTCGTGCACAGCTTCATAAGCGGCGGCTGTATCAGCGGGATAAGCGCCATGTACGAATACGCGGCGATGGCGATAGGGCCGAGCAGATGCGGAGCAAGCTTCGTGCAGAGATAAATCGCGGTCGGGCCGTCCGCGCCGCCGATGATGCCGATGGAGGCCGCCTCAGGCCCCGTGAAGCCGAGCAGCACTGCGCCGAAGAATGCAAGGAACACGCCCAACTGCGCCGCCGCGCCAAGCAGCAGGCTTTTCGGATTTGCAAGCAGCGGGCCGAAATCGGTCATTGCGCCGACGCCGAGGAAGATCAGCGACGGGTATATACCGGCCTTGACGCCGATATAGAAGAAGTCCAGCAGACCGGCGTTGCTCATAATGTGGCCGTAGCTGTGATAATAGGGGCTTGCCTCGTCCAGAAACGCCTCCCACAGCTCCGGATGATACAGCGCGTTTTCGCCGAGGCCGACGAAGTACGACAGGTTCGTCAGCAGGCAGCCGAACGCGATGCCGCACAGGAGCAGCGGCTCGAACTTCTTCACGATGCCGAGGTACAGCAGTACGAAGGCGATGATTATCATCACGAGGTTTTTCCATCCGCCCTCGGTCGTGAAGAACGCCGCGAAGCCGGACTCCATGACGAGCTTCTCAAGAGTAGCTATTATATCCATAGCCGCCCCCTTACGCGATGACCACCAGCGGCGCTCCGGTCTCGACCACCGCGCCCTTGCTGACCGCGATCTGCGCGACGGTGCCGGACTTGGTCGCAACTATCTCGTTTTCCATCTTCATGGCTTCAAGCACTATCAGCACATCGCCCTCTTCGACCTTCTGGCCGGGTACGACGTTGATTTTGAGAATGTTGCCGGGCATGGGGCTTTTCACGACCTCGCCGGAGGCAAGTGCAGCCGCGGGCGCGGCAGCCGGGGCGGCAGGCGCCGCGGAAACCACAGCGGGAGCAGCCGGAGCCGGAGCGGCGGGGGCGACGGCGTCATACTCGTCTATGAGCATGGCCTGACCCATTTCCACCTCGACCTCATATACACGGTTATTCAAAGTTACCTTATATTTCATCTTCCTTGACCTCCTTGATGGATATGAAGCGCAGCTCGTTGAGCGGCTTGCCGAGGGTGTCGGCGACTATCGCCATGACCATGGCGGCGTCGCGCGGGTCGGTGTCATACAGCTTCAGCTCGCCCGCGGTGCCGGGTGCGGGCTTTGCGGCGGCAGGAGCCGGCGCGGCGGAATTGGTTTCGGCAGCGGCCTTCGCGGCGGCCTTTTTATTCTGCGCGACCATGATCTTGCCCATCAGCATGACGACCAGCATCAGCAAAATCAGCCCGACGAACACGACGAGATATCCAAGAACAGCGGTTATTCCGGCATTTGCGACGGAAATGTTGACCATATCTGTCATAAAAACGCCTCCTTACAGCTCCGTTATGGAATAACGGACGACGCGCTCCTCGCGCTCGCGGCGCTTGGCAAAAAAGTCCTCCGCAACCTGCGGGAATGCGATATAGCTCAGCACATCCTCCTCGCAGCGCGCGGTGTCTCCCAGCGCCTTCTCCGCCTTCTCATAGGTGTCGGCGGGCAGCGTCGCAGCATAGCGCCCCTCGACCGGCTTCTCTCCGCCGAGTATCTTCGCGCGGATCTCCGGATCGATCGGAGCAGGCGTGCGGCCGTATTCGCCGCGGCAGTAGGCGCGCATCTCCGCGCCGACGTTCTTGTACCGCTCCCCTGCCAGCACGTTCTGCACGGCCTGCGTGCCTATGAGCTGGCTCGTCGGGGTGACGAGCGGAGGATAACCCATGTCCTTGCGGACGCGCGGCGTCTCAAGCAGCGCTTCGTCGAACTTATCCAGCGCGTTCATCATCTTGAGCTGGCTGAGAAGGTTCGAGAGCATACCTCCCGGTATCTGATAGTTGAGACACTGCGTGTCGGTGCCCATCGAGATGGGGTTGAGCGTGCCGTCTGCGATGTACTCGGCGCGGATAGGCTTGAAGTAATCGGCGATCTCATACAGGAGCTTTTCGTTGAGGTCAACGCCGTAGCCCAGCTCCTTGAGCGCGCAGTAAAGCGTCTCTGTCGCGGGCTGGGACGTGCCGCCGGAGAAGGGAGAGATCGCCGTGTCGATAACGTCGGCTCCGGCTTCGATGCCCTTCAGGTAGGCCATGAACGCCATGCCCGTGGTGCTGTGCGTGTGCATGACCACCGGCAGGTCGACCGCGTCCTTCAGCGCGGCAACAAGGTCGTATGCGGCCTTGGGTGTCAGGATGCCGGCCATGTCCTTGATGCATATGGAACCGACGCCCATCTGCGCCATTTCCTTTGCAAGCTTCACATAGCTGTCGAGCGTGTGGACGGGGCTTGTGGTGTACGAAATGGTGCCGGACGCCATCGCCCCTGCATCAACCGTCGCCTCTATGGCGACGCGCAGGTTGTCAATGTCGTTGAGCGCGTCAAAGATGCGGATTATATCTATGCCGTTGCGGACGGACGCGCGCACAAAGCGGCGGACTATATCGTCCGGATAGTGCTTGTAGCCCAGTATATTCTGCCCGCGGAGCAGCATCTGGAGCTTTGTATTCGGCATCTTCGCGCGGATCTTGCGCAGGCGCTCCCACGGATCCTCGTTGAGGTAGCGCAGGCAAACGTCGAACGTCGCGCCGCCCCAGCACTCGACGGAATAGAATCCCGCCTTGTCCATCGTCTCAAGGATTGGCTCAAATTTTTCATAGGGAAGCCGCGTGGCAATGAGGGATTGGTTCGCGTCGCGCAGCACGGTTTCTGTGAATTGTACGTTCATGGCTCCTCCTGTTTTATTTATATGGAAATACGTACAGTATCCCCGAATTTTGTTCAATGTATTATAACATTTGTTTTTCCGCAAGGCCAGACCAAAGGTGAAAATCGGGCTTTTAGATAAAAACCGTTAAATTTTTGATGAAAATCCGCTGGTTTTTTATGCAAGTTTGCCCAATAGTTGGTTAAATACTTAACGTTTTTGCCTGATACGCGCCGCACCTGAGCTATGAAAAGCAATTATGATTTGACAAACCGAGGAATATGAACTATGGTAATTTTACTTGAATTAAGGATGTGTGCGGCAATGAAAATCGCAATCTGCGACGATTACATTACAATAGCAGCTGAGCTTAAAACCGGTATTGAAACGATCTGCGCACAAAAGGACTGGGCGCTGGAGTGCGCGGTCTTCTCATCCTCGGCAGCCCTGCTCAATTCTGACTTGTCCGGAGTGCAGGTCGTATTTCTGGACATCGACATGCCGGAGATAAACGGGCTCGACGCGGCAAAGATCTTGAAATGCAAATACCCCGAACTGATAATCATATTTGTGACCTCGTATATAGAATACGCCCCGGCGGGGTACAAAGTGGCGGCATTCAGGTATCTGCTGAAGCAGCGGCTTGACGAAGAACTGCCGTGTGTTCTGGACGATGTTCACCGGAAGCTTATCGAATCCGAGGAGCTGATAAGCGTCCGCACAAAGTCGGGCTTGGTCGATATACCGTTAAAAAACGTTCTCTACCTAGAGGGAACCCCCGGCCGCGAGGTCATATTCCACATGAGCGGAGCCGAGGCGATAAAGGCATCCGGAAGATTAACTCAATACGAAGAGAAACTGCGCGGCAAGGGATTTCTCCGGCTGCAAAAAAGCTTTATTGCGAACATGGCGCATATATGCAGAATCAGCAATTATCAGGCATTTCTCGATAACGGCGCGGCGCTCAAGACCTCCGAGATAGCGTACCGGGATATTCAAACAACGTTTCTTCATTGGAAAGGACTGCATATATGAGCCAGCTCCTTGCAAATGTTCTGAATACCGCAATAATCGTCCTTGAAATCGTTATTCTATACGTCTTTGCCGACGGCCTGTTTGAGCCGCGCGGAAGCCGGTGCAGAAAGATAATCACATTCGTTCTTGGCGCCGCGCTGGACTGCCTGATACTGTTCTTCCTCGGAACGGTTCCGTATGTAAAATACGTTTCCACACTTCTTATTGCATTCACGCTGATAATCTGCTGCTATAATGCCGGCATCGCCAAGAGCCTGTTCCCGGTGCTGTTCTGGCTTGCGTACATTACCATCGGGGACAACGCAATAATATCCGCCGTGGCCGCGGCCATGGGGAGCAAGGCGCAGTATCTCTTCTCCGATCCATACGCGTATTATCTGATGGCCTTCAGCGCAAAGATCGCAGAGCTTTTCGGCGTCGTCGTTATTCACAGCTGGGCAAAGCACCATTATCTGCAGAACGCCGCGAACATATTTGACTGGCTCAGAGTCCTGTATCTGCCGCTTGCCACATTATTGCTGTCGGTGCTTCTCCTGAAAATTTTCTACGATTATCCGCAGACGGCGCACGAATTGCTGGTGTGCAACGCGATTTTATTGGTGCTGGATATAATCTCTGTATTCGTGCTGAATTATATTGAGCGTCAGCAGGCGGCCGTGCGTGATGCGGTCATTCTGCGGCAGAGCATGAAAACCGAGCTGGAGAGTGTGGAGGCTTGGAAAAAAGCCTACGAGCAGCAGAGAAAGCAGACGCATGATTTCAATAATCTTCTTCTCGCACTGCATGGGTTTGTTGAATCGAACGCCCCACGAAGCGAAATGCTGCACTATATTGAGCGTCTCCAGAACGTCAGTACGCCGGGTACCGCCGCGGTAAAGACTCACAGGACAGCGGCAGACGTAATACTGAGTCAGAAGAGCGCGATTGCGGAAAGCCGCGGAATCCGTTTCACGATGCAGCTGGATGATCTGTCTAGGTTCCCGCTCGCCGACGACGAGCTGATAATAGTTCTCTCCAATCTGATCGACAACGCGATCGAGGCATGTGAGGAAGTCGCCGACGAAAGTAAGCGCTATGTTTTGCTTAAGATGCGGGTCGAAGAGCAGGCGTCCTTCCTGTACATAGAAAATCCCACGGCTCAGCCCGTTGCGATAAGGGATAACAAAATCTTAACCACCAAGAAAAATAAGATAGAGCACGGCTACGGATTGCAGAATGTGGTTTCGGTTCTGGACAGGCACGACGCGTTCTACGTCCTGAAATATTATGATGATACACATCTGTTCTCATTTTCGGCGCAGGTTGATAAAAAGCAGTGAGTTAAAGCTCACTGCTTTTATTATGCCTTTTTCACGGCATAAAAGCGCCATCTTACGGCAATTTTCACATTTAGGCTTTCTGTTATGTTATCATTAAGCTCCACATTATAAACCATATAAGGAGGGCAATGCAGATGTCAAAACGACTTATCGCCATGGCATTGGTCATAATAATCGCCATATCGCTGTGCGGATGCGGGAAGGACAAGTACGAAGACGGAGTCACCGTCGGCGGGACGCTGTCGGGAGATGGCGGCGCCAGACTGTTCTCGGCCGAGTCCATAGCTTTGCTGCAGAACGGAATGGTTATGAGAAGCGCCGTCCATGTTGGGGACTGCATTGTCCTCTGTGCCGAGCTTGACGGCAAATATCAAATAATTTGCGTTGACATTGACAGCGGCGCACTGCACGAGGTCGAAGGGCTCAGGCTCGACAATGTCGTTAACATGGACAGTTACGGAGATATGGCCTACGTCATTACAAAAATGAGCAACGGCGGCTACCGTCGGTACAACATCCGGACGCAGCCGCTCGATGATATTGTGTATAATTACACGGAGCTTGAGGTCCCGCCCGAACTGAGCGGGCAGAATATATTCAGCATACTGTTTCTCTTTGACACCGGGTCGGAGCTGTATGAGACAGCCAACGGTGTGTACATCCACACGCCGTCCGGTGTAATTGAAACGTTCGGCCCGTACTCCGGGAATCTGAATGTATTCCGGGACGGAGACGATATTTTCATCGTTTCGTCTGATGGCGCATCAACCAAAGTCCAGCGCGTGGTGCGGAAGGATTCGGACAGAATAGCGTACAGCGAAAAGGAAAGCTGGACGATTGATGGCAATTATACCGCATGTTTCGGCGGCAGTGGCTCCGAAATCTACGGCTGGAACGCATCCGACCCGAACATTCTGTATAACATCAATTACACGACGGGCGCGAAAAACGCTTACGCCAATCTGTTTTCAAGCGGCGCAAGTGTTGTCGGCTTTACCGAACTCGGCGCAAGCCGCTTCTTCGCGGCCACGACTGACGGTCGGCCGGCGATATGGACGGTCAGCAAAAGTGCCGATATGCAGGTAATAACGCTTGCGACCTGTTCCGGAACTGATATGGTCGGTGATCAACTCCTGCGCCGCGCGGTCACGGACTTTAATAATTCAAGCCCCGACTATCGAATAGATATCCTCGACTACGGCTCGTATAACAGCGGCAGCGACAAGTCCGCCGGGTACAACCGGCTGAACGCCGACATCGCCGCGGGCAGTGCGCCGGATATATACGACCTGTGGAGCCTTTCGGGCGTGAATCACGCCTCAAAAGGGCTTCTTGCCGACCTGAAGCCGTGGTTCGATAACGACTCAGAGATAAGCTATGACGACTTGGTTCCGGGAGCCGTGACGGCGCTCGAAGATGGCGGCCATCTGTATCAGCTCGTACCAGCGTATTCGATCGTAACAGTATTTACAACGGCGGAGCGCTTCGGTTCAACGAAGCATATGAGCATAAGCGAATTCCTCGACGCGGCGGACAGACTGGGCGCGGAAAAAATGTTCGGCAGCAATATGACGCGCGAGCGCTTTTTATCGCGGCTTATTACCTACACCGGCACAGAGTACATAGACCGTGACAAGGCGATATGCCGCTTTGACACACCGGAGTTTGCACGGATGCTGAAGTTCATTGCCAAGCTCCCGGCAAAGAAGGACGATACGACCGGCGATTGGGAAAACATATACTTCGGCGATCAGTACCTGTATTGCTGCGGCATGAGCAATGTGGTCGAGTGGCTTGTCTACTCGGACGCGGTGTTCGGCGGCGTCTCCGAGTCGGTGGGCTTCCCGTCAACGAACGGCAGCGGAGTCGCGGTATCGCCGCAGCTGCGGCTCGGAATGGCAAGCGGTTCGGACACACAGGACGGCGTGTGGCAGTTTTTTAAATACATGCTCGGCGACAGTTTCCAAAGCAGTGTTCCGGGCGTCCCGCTGACGCAGCGGGCGCTGGATGCAATGATGGTGAAATGGTGCGAGGCGCTCGATGGGACATCCGCCGTCGGCCTTGCGCGGCAGGTGGACGGACAGGTGGTCAATGCCACTGCAGCAATAACGCCGCCGGATGAAACGACAATGCGCCGCGCACAGGCAATAATCAATTCGGCTGACTGTGTGGATGAATTCGACAGCGCGCTGTATAACATAATCTGGCAGGAGGTCAACGTGTATCTCGGCGGCGGGACCACTGCGGAAGCAGCCGCGCAGCGTATACAGGAGAGAGCGAGTATATATCTCTCCGAGCAATATGCTTGACGGCCTCCGGGGCTCCGGGGCAAGTTCGAGACATTCCCAATGCGGCATAGACTGCATATAATGGGCTTAGGCGGCGTATGACGCTGTCTAAGCCCATTATCGGGAGGAAATTATGGACGAAAAAGATTATTACGGCATGAAAATATACGCCAATTCCGTCTGCGGCGGCAGCGGAAACGGCTGCGGATGCTGCTCCTGCACCGGCCCCGCCGGGCCTATGGGGCCGCAGGGGCCCGCCGGCCCGCAAGGCGTTCAAGGCCCTGCCGGCCCTCAGGGACCACAGGGCGAGCGCGGTGAAACCGGTGCAACCGGCGCGACTGGGGCAACGGGTGCAACAGGTGCGACTGGGCCGCAAGGTCCTGTCGGCGCAACTGGGCCGCAAGGTCCTGTCGGCGCAACTGGGCCGCAAGGTCCTGTCGGCGCAACTGGGCCGCAAGGTCCTGTCGGCGCAACTGGGCCGCAAGGTCCTGTCGGCGCAACTGGGCCGCAAGGTCCTGTCGGCGCAACTGGGCCGCAAGGTCCTGTCGGCGCGACCGGCGCAACTGAGGCGCGGCGGTAAGGGAACAGTGAAAAAGTGCAGAAGAAGTTATAATAATGTAATAAATCCGAGAAATATAGCTATAATTACAATGAAATAATCACACTACGCAGAAGAGCTGTTTTGAGTTTCAAAACAGCTCTTCTGAACATCAAAGTTACACTTTTAGGTATATCTTCCCTATTGATGTTGCAGACGGTCTACACGATAATATTGGAATGCAGGCAGAATCGGCGGCATTGTAGGATATTATACTCTGTGCGGTCTTCACTTGCTTCCGCCAACAGCAAAAGCAGGCATATGAGAAGCCGATGATATCCGCGGAGCTGCAGCCACCCAGCAGTCAAGGTTTCCAATACGCATCACAAGTACATTCAAACTGACACGAACTTACGGTATAACACCGTTTTGTCAGCATGTGGAAGTTTTTTGTGACAAATCCAATATAGGAAATTTCTTCGCTATTCTGAAATCGGAGCGCATCTACCTACACGAGCCAATTTTAGGTCTATTCAGCCGTCCGGATTCGCCGCGTAAAGAGCTAAAGATATTGACATGGCACCTAGTATTTGGTACTCTCAGGGTATGGAAACACGGGAAAACAGAATTGTAGGAGGAATGTCAAACGAAAAGCATCTGGAAGAAGCTGACGGCTTCTCTGCTGGCGCTGGTGCTGACAGTACAGCTGCTGCCCGTATCCGCGCTTGCCGATGAATTCGAAATCGACGACGAACGGCACGACACATTCACCTATGAGCAGCCGGACGTGTCAGGCGAAATCCCTGAACTGCGCGGCGAATACGAAAAGCACTTCAGCCTTTCCGACGGCACATATTCAGCCGTCGTGTACCCCTACCCCGTTCACTATGACAGCAACGGCACTTGGCAGGAAATAGACAACACCCTGCGTTCCGGCTCCGAAACATATATGGTTGCGGCGGAACCGGGAGTAGAGCTTGCGGAGCTTCTGCCAGCCGAGCAGGGCGGCGGGCTTACATCGCTTGCTGCCGAGGAGGACAGCACAGACGATGAAGCCACTGCCCCCGAACCTTCCGCGGAGCTTCCGGAAGAAACTCCCCCGGCAGAGGACAGCGGCGCTGAGATAATTATAGTAGACGATACTGACAGTGAAGCTGTTTCCGAAGTGAGCAGTGAGGAACCTGCGGAGGTAACGGAAGAGCCGTCAGACGAGCAGACGGAAGAACCTGCCGAAACCCCTGAAGCTCCTGCGGAAGACGGCGGCGCGGAAATAGTCATAGCCGGTGATGACGATTCCACAACGGCTACTGACACCGACATCGAGCAGGCTGCTGATGACGATACCCTCAAGCCCGACTCGGATATGATTGAGATAAGCGACAGCGTTGTCTGCAACACGGACAACAACTTCCGCGTATTCCTTCCCAGCCGCTTCGCAGATCGTAACCGTATCGGTGTATCCTACAAGGGGTATACCATATATTTCAGGCCGGACAGCTTGGAGGCAACTGACATTGCCATCCCCGAAGGTATGGCATTTGAAACCGAGAATGAACGCAAAATGTCTACCAACGCTCTCGGCGAAGCAATTTACCCGAACCTCTACAGTGGGGTTGACGTCAAGTATTCCCTTATTGGGCAAACACTGAAGGAATACTATGAGTTCAGCGATCCAGACTATGTCCCCGGCGAAGTATCTACTACGCTTTATGCACCGGGCCTGACTCCCGTCCTTCACGACGACGGACGTATTGAGCTTCAGGATGACAGCGGTGAAACTATATTTGTCATTCCTCAGCCGTATATGTTCGACAGCCGCGGCATGGTAGAATTCAATGTCGCCGTTACTGTGCGCACACTGTCTACCGGCGAAATCCGCATAGTTTACACGCTGGACAAGGAATGGATATTTGATGAGGAGCGCGCTTGGCCGCTCACGCTTGACCCGACCATCACCGTACAGGTCACGAACCAGAGCGTTGAGGACACCGCCGCATACTCCGGCAGACCCAACGAGCCTAATATATACTGGCAGAACTTCATGCTTATGGGCTATGTCGGCACATACCTGAAGACACGTTCGTACATACGCATCAAGAGTCTTCCGGAGCTGAAGAGCACAGACGTCATTCTTGACTCAAGCCTGCGTATGTATGTTGAGGGTTATGCAGGATCGTCCGGTATGGAGGCCGGCGCGTATGCCGTCACCGGCGACAGCTATCTGAATTACACCGGCATCAACTGGAACAATCGTCCCAACTATGACAGTAAAGTGCTGGACTACCAGAACATCTACGGCAAATACGGTTTCCACTACTGGAACATAACCAAGGCTGTCCGTGCATGGTATGACGGAAGCCTAGTAAACAATGGCGTCATGATTAAA
>CAVCWF010000181.1:0-4450 GCA_963605945.1 Lachnospiraceae bacterium | reverse complement strand
TCAAATACAATAAACCGCCGTCCAAAAGTCTTGATACATCAATGACTTTTGGAGCGAAGCAGCATTTTGATATTATCAAAATGCTCGGCGGATGAAGCTTGTCCAAAAAGTCCTCACAGGACTTTTTGGACAAGCTGAGCCCCTATTCTTACAAGAATGTAAGCTTAGGGGCTGTATTTGTAAGGCAAAGCTATGGCAGACGCTGCCCCGGCGCGGTAAAATACATGCGTAAACCAAGGAAAGGGGTCAGCGAGATGAAAAAGACTGAAAAAACAAATTGGCTTGACAAGATCGACGGCATCATCAAAAGCGACAGCGGGCTTGGAGAACTTATGCTGGGAGCAAGCATACTGTACGGCGTCTCCGACCCCTGCGGAGCCGGGTACTCCGCATGCGCCGCGATGTGCGGCAGTAAATACTGCAAGGAGAAATGACAATGCCTATTCTCGAAGTAAAAAATCTGAAGAAAATCTATACCTCCCGTTTCGGCGGCAACAGCGTTCAGGCGCTCACGAACGTCTGCTTCTCGGTCGAAAAGGGCGAATACGTCGCCATCATGGGCGAGAGCGGCAGCGGCAAAACAACGCTTCTGAACATCCTCGCCTCGCTCGATAAGCCGACCTCCGGTCAGGTGCTGCTCAACGGGCGCAACATCGTCGAGATAAAGGAGAAGGAGATATCGGCCTTCCGCCGCGACAATCTCGGCTTCGTCTTTCAGGACTTCAACCTGCTCGACACCTTCTCGCTGCAGGATAACATCTTTCTGCCGCTGGTGCTCTCCGGCAAAAAGTACGATGAGATGAGCCGCGCGCTCGATCCTATCGCCGCAAAGCTCGGCATCAAGGACATTCTGCAGAAGTACCCCTACGAGGTGTCCGGCGGTCAGAAGCAGCGCGCCGCCGTCGCCCGCGCGCTCATCACAAATCCGCAGCTCATCCTCGCCGACGAGCCGACCGGCGCGCTCGACTCCAAGGCGACCGATCAGCTCCTGCGCCTGTTTGAGCAGATAAATCACGACGGCCAGACCATCCTCATGGTCACGCACTCTACCAAGGCAGCTTCCCACGCGAAGCGCGTCATGTTCATCAAGGACGGCGAGGTGTTCCACCAGATCTACCGCGGCGAGATGGACGAGGAGGATATGTACGCCAAGATATCCGACACGCTCAAGCTCCTCCAGAAAGGCGGCCGCGATGAATAAGCTGTTCTATCCCAAGCTTGCCGGGCAGAATATGATAAAAAACGGCAAGTTTTATTTCCCCTACCTGCTGACGGTCGTCGTCAGTGCGGCGGCGTTCTATATTATGACGGCGCTGTCCTATTATAACGACCTGCCGGGGAAGCAGCGCTATGACTATCTGGTGATGTTCATGGTGCTGGGCAGCGTCGTGCTGGGGCTGTTCGTGCTGATATTCCTGTTCTATACCAACAGCTTCCTGATGAAGCGCCGCAGCAGGGAGCTGGGACTGTACAACATCCTCGGCATGGGCAAGAGCAGCATCGGCGTCGTGCTGTGCTGGGAATCGCTGTACACATGGCTGTGCGGCGTCGTCATCGGCATCCCGCTCGGTATGCTGCTTCAGAAGCTCGTGATGATGGCCGTCGGGCGCATGATGCGCTTCGATACGATATTCGAGTTCTACATCTCCGGCAAGGGCATCGCCGCGACAATGATACTGTTCGCCGCCGTCATCGCCCTGACGCTGCTGAATAATCTCCGCCGCCTGCACCTTCAGCGCCCGGTCGAGCTGCTGCACGGCCAGAACGCGGGGGAGCGCGAGCCAAAGACGAAATGGGTGCTCACCGTGCTCGGCATAGTGTCCCTCGGCGCGGGATATTATATCGCCGTGAACACCAAGGACGCAATGAGCGCGCTGGCGATATATTTCGTCGCCGTGTTCCTCGTCATCATCGGCACCTACTGCCTGTTCGCTGCCGTGAGCATCGCGGTTCTCAAGGCGCTGAGGAAAAACAAGCGTTTCTATTATAAAACCAGCAACTTCATCGGCGTCTCCGGTATGCTGCACCGCATGAACCGCAACGCCGTCGGCCTTGCGAATATCTGCATTCTCTCGACTATGGTGCTTGTTATGATATCCTCCACGCTCTCGCTGTATATGGGCACCGAGGATTCCATACGTCTGCGCTATCCGGCGGACATCAGCGGCGTATTCGTCTATAACGAGGACGACAACTTTGACACCGCGCGCCTGACCGACGGCATGACCAAGGCCGTCCGTGCGCAGGGGCTGGAGCCGACAAAGATCTGGAGCTACAACTCCATGCCGCTGTTTATGGTCGAGAATAATAATGAGCTTAAAAACGTGAACACCGGCGAACACGGTGTGACGACCGTGAACGTCGTCATGCTGACCGCGGCGGATTACACCGCCATCAGCGGCAAGGAGCTGACACTCGCGCCGGACGAGGCGATGTATGTCGGCGGCGATGCGCGCTACGACACGCTGCATATCTCGATAGTCGACGGCAACGGCGGCATCGAGCGCCGCGAGTTCAGAACCGTGGAGCAGGACAAGAGCTTCAAGATCGGCCAGTACGCTGTCTACGCGGCAAATATAAAGTACCTTATTCTCCCGGACATGGCCGCTCTGCGCGATATATGGAAGCTCGTTGAAGATACGGCTTCCGGCGATGGCCCCGTCATGCAGATGACCTGCAATATCTGCTTTGATACCGACGGCACCGACGAGCAGAAAAGGGAATGCGGCGAGGCAATATCCGACTGGGACAACGTCGGGCCGTACATCTCCGGAGATCAGATCGACTGGGAGCGCTATTACGTCAATGAAAAGACCTACAACGCGGAGGAGTTCTATTCGATGAACGGCGCGTTCCTGTTCCTCGGCGTATTCCTCGGCATCATATTCATGATGGCGATGGTGCTGATAATCTACTATAAGCAGATATCCGAAGGCTACGAGGATCGCGAGCGCTACCGCATCATGAAGCAGGTCGGCCTGCCGGATGAGGAGGTGCGGCGCAGCATCAACGCGCAGGTGCTGGTCGTGTTCTTCGCGCCGCTGGTAGTCGCGGCGGTGCATGTGGCGTTCGACTTCAGCCTTGTGAAGCTGATGCTTCAGCTCTTCGGCCTGATGAACGTGCAGCTTGCGCTGTGGTGCACGGTCGGCAGCTTTGCGGGCTTCGCGCTGATATACGCGCTCGTGTATATGCGCACGGCGAAGGTGTATTATAAGATAGTAAGTGAATAAGTCTTACCCCCGGCCTGACGGCTTTGTCAGGCCGGGGCTTTCATACGCCGCGGGCGAGGAGAATATGCCTGAAATCAGAAAATTTTCTACACAAAAATCCTTGACTAATTTTGTGTAATATGCTACAATTCCAATTTGTATGGCGGTGGCGCGCCCTCATTGCGCCCATTTGCCAAATTTGATAAAAAAGCCTGATTTTATCAAGCTTTTTTATAAATTTTATCATCCGAAGAAAGGAGGAACACAATGCCTACTTTTAACCAGCTCGTTAGAAAGGGCAGAGAGAAAGTCACCTACAAGTCCACCTCTCCTGCAATGCAGAAGGGTCTGAACACCCTGAAGAACAAGGAGACCGACCTGAGCGCTCCGCAGAAGAGAGGCGTCTGCACCGCAGTCCGTACCTCTACTCCTAAGAAGCCGAACTCCGCACTGCGTAAGATCGCCCGTGTGCGCCTGACCAATGGCTACGAAGTTACCGCGTACATCCCCGGTATCGGCCACAACCTGCAGGAGCACTCCGTCGTTATGATCCGCGGCGGCCGTGTCAAGGACCTCCCCGGTGTCCGTTACCACATCATCCGCGGTACCCTCGATGCTCAGGGCGTCAACGGCCGTATGCAGGCCCGCTCCAAGTACGGCGCCAAGAGACCCAAAGCTGCTAAGAAGAAGTAATTTCAAACGCAGCGGCAATTTTCTGCCCTGCCGTTTATCTATATAAATGTGGATAAACCTCAGGGCGCAAACGGATACTTGTAAGTATTCGAGTACCTGTGATTCCATTTTTTAATGAAGGAGGGAAGCAACGTGCCCAGAAGAGGTAATGTTCCCAAAAGAGAAATTTTGCCTGATCCTATGTATAACAGCGTTCTGGTGACCAAGCTCATCAACGGCGTTATGCTCGACGGCAAGAAAGGTGTTGCTCAGAAGGTCGTTTACGATGCTTTTGACATCATCAAGGAAAAGACCGGCAAGGAGCCGCTTGACGCTTTCACCGAGGCGATGAACAACATCATGCCCCAGCTCGAAGTCAAGGCTCGCCGTGTCGGCGGCGCCACCTATCAGGTGCCTATCGAAGTCCGTCCCGCCCGTCGCCAGACTCTGGCTCTGCGCTGGCTCGTGGATTACTCCCGCAAGCGCAGCGAGAAGACCATGAAAGAGCGCCTCGCAGGCGAGATCATGGACGCGTGCAACAATCTCGGCGCATCCGTCAAGAAGCGCGA
>CAVCWF010000180.1:0-13596 GCA_963605945.1 Lachnospiraceae bacterium | reverse complement strand
GTCGGCCAGCTCAAGTTCCCCGGCAGCAAGGTCGCGGGCTATGCCAACACCTTTATTTTCCCGGAAATTCAGTCCGGCAACATCGGCTATAAGATCGCCCAGCGTCTCGGCGGCTTCGACGCCTACGGCCCCATCCTTCAGGGTCTGAACGCTCCGATCAACGACCTCAGCCGCGGCTGCAACGCCGAAGAGGTCTATCAGATGTCCATCATCACCGCCGCTCTGGCGTAAGGGAGTTTTGGGTGTCCCTGCGTGGGGAGCTGTCGCGCAAGCGACTGAGGGGTCTCCAGTTGATAGAGAGTGCCATTAGGGAAAAGACAAGGCAACGTACAGAAACCCTCTGTCATTCCGAGACCAGTGACCGATGTCACTGGTCGTGGGAATCCGTTTCTCCTTGAGACGGCAGTATGTTTTACGTACAGCGTAAGGGGATGCGGATTGCCGCGGCGCTCCGCTCAACGCGACGGCGGCATACCTCGATTCATTGATTTGCCGCCTAGTCCCTTTAGGGGCAATGACAGGTGGTTTTTACTCTGCTCTTTCTTTTCCGCCTTACTCCAGTCTCCGGATTATTGCCAATAGGTAAAAGACAAGCACAGCATAAATCATTTGCCAAAGGCTCCCTTGTGTAAAGGGAGCTGTCGCGGAGCGACTGAGGGATTGTCAACGCAAAAGACACGTCAACATGAAGAATACGGGAGCTGTTTTGGCAGTCTCCCGTATTCGCATATAACACTATCAAAAACCACGGGAGAACGCCTATGGACAGGGAAAAATACATGTCGCTCGCGCTGGAGCTGGCGCGCGAGGCCGCCAACAACGGCGAGGTGCCGGTCGGCTGCGTCATCGCCGACAGCAAGGGGCGCATCATCGGCCGCGGCCGCAACCGCCGCGAGGAGGGTCACGACGCCACCGCCCACGCCGAGCTTGAGGCCATCCGCGAAGCCTGCGCCGAAACCGGCGATTGGCGGCTTGAGGGCTGCTCCATCTTCGTCACGCTCGAACCCTGCCCGATGTGCGCCGGGGCAATAATAAATTCCCGCATACCGACGGTCGTGTTCGGCGCGCGGGATGAGCTTACAGGCTCCTGCGGCAGCGTGATAAACCTGTTCGAGGAGCGCTACGGACACCGCCCGGCGGTGTTCGGCAGCGTCCGCGCGGAGGAATCGGCGCGGCTGCTGAAGGATTTTTTCAGGGAAAAGAGGTAGAGAAAATGTCCGTTGATAAATTTCCGTTCGGCGCGCTGGCCGACGGCACGGCGGTCACGGCATTCCGCATCAGCCGCGGGGCGATGAGCGCCGTGCTGCTCGACTACGGGGCGACGCTCCAGTCGCTCGTCGTGCCGGGGCGGACGGGCGCAGTGGACATCGTGCTCGGCTATGAAAATGCTGGCGAATACGAGCGCCGCGAGGGCAACACCGGCGGAACAGTCGGTAGGTACGCTAACCGCATCGGCGGCGGAGAGTTCGAGCTGAACGGCAGGCGCTATGTCCTCGCGCGAAACTCCGGGCCGAACCATCTGCACGGCGGCCTGCGCGGCTTCGACCGGCGCATGTGGAGCGCCGAGGCCGGGGACGACTATGTGCGCTTCAGCCGCCTGTCGCCGGACGGCGAGGAGGGCTATCCGGGCAATCTGCGCGTCGCCGTGACCTACACGCTGACCAGGCGCGGCCTGCTCATCGCGTATGACGCGGTTTCGGACACGGACACGGTCATCAGCCTCACGAACCACAGCTATTTCAATCTCGCGGGCGGCGGCACGGCACTGGCGCACGAGCTGCGTATCAATGCCGACAGCTTCACCGAAAACGACGGGAACTGCCTGCCGACGGGCAGGCTCATCCCTGTGGCGGGGACGCCGTTCGATTTTCGCGCGGCAAAGCCCGTCGGGCGCGATATCGGCGCGGATGACGGGCAGCTCGCCATCGGGCACGGCTATGACCACAATTTCGCGTTGTCTGGACGCGACGCGGCGGAGCTGTACAGTCCTGAGAGCGGAGTCGCGATGAATATCACGACGGATATGCCGGGTGTGCAGCTGTATACGGCGAATTTCCTCGAGCGCATTCCGGGCAAGCGCGGCGCGCTTATGGAGCCGCACGGGGCGGTCTGCCTTGAGACGCAGGAGTTCCCGGACGCGGTGCACCACGCGGATTTCCCGTCTCCTGTGCTCCGCGCCGGTGCGGCGTATCACCGCGAAACGGAGCTTGTGTTCGAGGTGCGGTGATGGGCTAGGCGCCCCTCTTAGGTAGCGAAGCGGCGGCGCGGTAGTGAATGACATGCCGGGGGCATGTCAGAGCCGCGCCGTGACCGAGCCGCAGCGAGACGCTGTCGCGCAAGGTCGACTGAGGGGTCGCCGGTATGCAGAAAGTGCCATTGGGAAAAAGAAAATGCAATGTACAGAAACGCACACTCTTGGCTCCCTTGTGCAAAGGGAGCCAATGGGCGGCGACGATCTTTCATGCGTTGCGGGACACGCGACAACGGGACGGCACAGAGGCCGTCCCCTACGATTATATTTATAGTGCGCGCTTTCTTTTCCCCCTCTGCTCCAGTCTCAACTCTGGCGACCCCTTTCCCCAGTGTGCGCACTGGGGAAAGGGGTCGCCAGTTGATAGAAAGTGTCATTAGGCAAAAGACAGCACAAATTAAAGAAACAGGGACGGCCTTGGCCGTCCCTGTTCCACATTATTCAGCATCCCGCTCCCGGTCAATAGTAATACCCGAAGTCGGTTTCCGCGTAGGTCGTCCAGATGACATTGGGGAAATGCTCCCGTATCCACGCGTTGGTGAGCGGACTGTCCGCCGACAGGTCGATGCTTATCCACTGCACCGGCCAATAGCCGACCTCGTCCGTCAGCTGATCCTCCGGCACAAGCACACCGATACTCACGCTGACGAGATACTGCCGGTCAAGCTCCGGAATGATCCATATCCTCCCCAGCTTGCCCTCGTCTATCTCCGGCTGGATGCAGCTGTCGTAAAGCTCGCAGGCCAGCTCCGGCGTGAGGTACGCCGGAGAGCCGTAGTTCTCGATCTCCGGGTCATAAAAGCTTATGTACGCCTGCTGCACCGTCTCCGGCGTCACGGCCTGCGGCGTTGCGGTGCGCGCCTTGATGGCCTCGGTGGAGTTGATGAGATCCTGCACCATCCATATCTCGGAGTTCCTGTCCTCGGTCTCCGCCGCGGTCTTCAGCAGATAATACGACCGCTGCGTCGTGCTGCCGTCCTTCAGCTCATAGTTCAGCGTGAGCCACACGCCGTCATAGCGCTCATAATTGCGCTTTTCATAGCTGCTCTTCTCGTTTATTATGCGCCGGTGCAGCTCGCGCACATCGGCGATGTTCTGCTGCTCGGTGAAGGCGTCCGGCGTCATGTAGTCCACGCTGAGTGTGACGCTGCTGATGTCCTCCTGCGCGGGGACGTAGCGCTCGTAGCCGTAGAGGTCGAACTCCCACGTGAATATGAACGCCGCGATGATGCCGACGCACACCGCAAGCCCGCGCCAGCCGGTCGAAAAGACGTGCAGCGTCTTTTCCATGATCATCTTCGCCATGAAGTAGCCGACCGCCGCGCCCGCGGACATCAGAAGCATCAGGACAAAGGCCTCCGGCAGCCCGACGAAGCGCCGGTTCAGCCCGAAGTTTGCATACACGAGGTAGGCCGCGACGATCGCGCCGCCGAAGCACATGCAGTATTTGAATATCGGGCGCAGCACCGGAATGGCCACGGCGTCCGACGCGCACTCCATGCGCCGCCGCCTGTACATGAACAGCCCCGCCGCCATCAGCAGCAGACCCGCCGCGCAGTACGCGCCGAGCTGCGGCAGGCCGCGCACCGTCCAGCCGGCGGTCTGCGGCGTACTCACCGCGCCGCTTCCGGCGACGGTGATCTCGGCGGTTCCGACGTCAGTCCAGAAAACGTGGAAAAAGTTTGTGACGTAGATAAACGGCGACAGGGCGATCAGCTCGCAGTTGCTGCCCGCCATGCCGTAGACAAAGTTGCTGAGGAGGTAGCGCAGGCCAAGCTCCACCGCGTACACCGAGACGTTCAGCAGCAGATACACCAGCGGCAGTACGAGGATGTTCCCCGTCAGCTGCCCGCAGAACACCGCGAAGCCGTAGAACGCGACGGTCTCCATCGCGATGATGCCCAGCGCCTCGGCGAGCACATAGGTCTCAACATACGCCCAACCTGACACGACCACCGCGCCCAGCAGCACCGCTATGACATCGGCCAGCAGCATCGGCACAAGCCCGCACAGCAGCGCCGTCATGTACATCGTCTCGCGGCGCAAGGGCAGCGAGCAGATCATCCCGACGCTGCGGCTCGAATACATGTAGCTGAACATCGCCATTGCCATCGCCGCGCCCGCCGGTATGGCGACGCGGACGCTCTGCAGCGCGCACTCCAGCACGCGGGCGTTCGCCTGCGCGTAGCTGTATATGTTCACCGACGTAAGCTCCAGCGGGAAAGCAACGACCATCGCCGCGAAGTACACCGCCCAAAGCGGCCAGAAGCGTCTGGCGAGATTGCGGGCGATGCCCGCGTCAAAGCACGATATCTTTGATTTCATCGTCAGCCCCTCCCAGCTCGTATATAAATATCTCTTCAAGCGTCAGCGGCACGGTGTCCACAAACAGGGGGTTCGCCGCGGCGAGCCGCTCGCGGATCTCGTCCGCATTGCCGCGCAGAACCAACTGCTGAAGCCGCCCCATCGATGAGCTGTGCAGGATGTCCAGCCCGTCGGGCAGCGCGCCGCCGTCGGCGAAGGCAAGCTGAACCTTCACAAGCTCGTCCTGAAGCTCGTCCAGCCCCTTTTCGAGCAGCATCCTGCCGCCCTTCATAATCCCGACGTGGTCGCACACGTCCTCCAGCTCGCGCAGGTTGTGCGAGGAGATGAGCACGGTCGTGCCGTTTTCGCTGACGTCGTGCATCAGCTCGCGCCAGACCTGACGCCGCATCACGGGGTCAAGCCCGTCCACCGGCTCGTCGAGGATGAGTATTTCCGGCCGCGCGGACAGCGCCAGCCAGAACGCGGCCTGCTTCTGCATACCCTTGGACAGGCGGCGGATGGGGCGCTTTGGGTCGAGGCGGAACAGCTCGCCGAGCGCGTCGAAGCGCCGGCGGTCGAAATTGGGGTACATGTCGCGGTAGAAGCGCATCATGTCCATGGCGCTGGCCTGACCGTAGTAGAACACCTCGTCGGGGATGTAGGCGATGCGGCTCTTGACGGCGGGGTTTTCGTATACCGGCTCGCCGCCGATCAGCACCGTGCCGGCGTCCTGCCGGTAGATGCCCGCGAGGTGGCGGATGAGCGTGGATTTGCCCGCGCCGTTCGGGCCGACAAGGCCGTATACCGCGCCGTCCGGCACGGATGCGTCCAGCCCGTCGAGCGCGCGGAAGCCGCCGTAGCTCTTTACAAGACCTCTGACCTCTATCATTTTTCCGTCTCCAGTCTCTGTATCAGCTTGTCGCTCCCGACGCCGACGAGCGCAAGCTCGCCGACCAGCGCGTCGAAGCGCGAGAGCAGCTCCGTGCGGCGCGCCTCCAGCGCGGCGTCCTGCTGGCAGACGAAGCTGCCGCGGCCGGGGACGGAGCAGATGTAGCCCTCGGTCTCCAGCTCGCGGTAGGCGCGCTGGATGGTGTTGGGGTTGATGGTCAGGCTCGCGGCAAGCTCGCGCACGGACGGCATTTTTTCGTCCGGCGGCAGCGCGCCGCTGATGATGAGCTGGCGGAAATTGTCCTTCACCTGCTCGTATATCGGGCGCGGGTCACGGTAATTGATGTTTATCAAGGGTACACCTCCCGTGTCAACTGTATTGCGTATCCTAACACAGTTAGTATAGAATCGCGCGGCAGATTTGTCAACGGATACGATTCTTAAATTTCGTTAAGGGTCGGGGATATGGAATAGACGACGGTGAGGGCGGAAATGTTGCAGGGGATTTCAAATCGGCGCGGGATGTGAGATTTTATCGTAGGGGACGGTCTCTGTGCCGTCCCGTTTAAATTATTATTTATTGATTTATTGTGCGCGGTTTCTTTTTCACTCTGCTCCAGTCTCAACTCTGGCGACCCCTCAGTCAGCCTTACGGCTGACAGCTCCCCTAAGAGGGGCGCCGCTCCGCGGCAAAGATTTTAGTCTGGCGCAACTGGGCAGCGCTTCGCGGCAAAGGTTTTGGATGGGTGCGATGGTTGCGCCGCACCCTTGGCGCCCCTCTTAGGGGAGCTGGCGGCAAAGCCGCCTGAGGGGTCGCCAGCGTATGGAGAGTGCCAGTGTGGAAAAGACACAGCAGAGCATAGAAAACCTCTGTCATTCCCCCTAAAGGGACTAGGCGGCAATGACAGGGTGATTTTATGTCAGGCGCGACGATTTTTCATGCAGTGCAGACGTAAAATTTTCGGGACGGCACAGGGGCCGTCCCCTACGAGTATATTTATGGTGCGCTCTTTCTTTTCGACTCTGCTCCTGTCTCAACTCTGGCGACCCCTCAGTCAGCCTTACGGCTGACAGCTCCCCTAGAAGGGGCGCCGCTTCGCGGCAAAGGTTCAACACTGGCGCAACTTGGTGCCGCTTCGCGGCAAAGACTCTACACCGGCGCAACGGGGCGCTGGTTCGCGGCAGGGTTCTGCACTGGCACAACTAATCTCACTGCTCTCCCCTCCCCTATCAACGCAAAAACAGCTCCCATGTTTGGAAACATGGGAGCTATTTTGCCGGGGATTCAAGGAGCCTTTTTCTTAGGAGCTGAGGTTTGTGTCCTGCGGTAGGTCTCCGTGTATACTCTTAATTTCTTCGCAAGCGCGGGGCTGACGGCGTCCGGCAGCATGCGCCAGACCCAATTGCCGCACTGCGTGCCGGGCGTATTCATGCGGCACTCGCCGCCAAGCTCCAGCACGTCCTGCATCTGCATCACGAACAGGTCGGACGCGGTGCCCATGCCGGTACGGATAAGCCCCCAGCACCAGCCCTCATCGTCCGTGATATGCATATACCGCTTCGCAAACTCCTTATCCGCTCTGCCGATGCCCTTGAGCCAGCCGTTGACCGTCTCATTATCGTGCGTGCCGACATAGCAGACGCTGTTGCGCTCACAGCGATAGGGCAGGTAATCCGACTCGCCGTGCGGGTCGAAGGCGAACTGGAGTATCTTCATGCCGGGAAGCCCGGAATCAGCCAGAAGCTTTCTGACCTCCGGCGTCGTATAACCGAGATCCTCGGCGATCAGGCGCAGGTCATGGAACCAGCCGAGCAGCACGCCGACAAGATCCATGCCGGGGCCGGGACGCCAGCGGCCGTTCTTCGCGGTCGTATCGCCGTAGGGCACCGCCCAATAGCTCTCGAAGCCGCGGAAATGGTCGATGCGGATGATATCATACAGCTTCTTCGCGCCGTCGATGCGGCGTATCCACCAGCCGTAGCCGTCGGCCTTCATCGCATCCCAGTCGTACAGAGGGTTGCCCCAGAGCTGCCCCTCGTCGGTGAAATCATCGGGCGGGACGCCGGCCACCTCGACGGGAACATTATCCTCATCGAGCTGGAAGAAGCGCGACTCGCTCCAGACATCCGCCGAGTCGAGCGCGACGTAGATCGGCACGTCGCCGATGAACTCCACGCCCTGCTCGTGCGCGTAATCGCGCAGTGCGTTCCACTGGCGGAAGAACATGCACTGCATGAACACCTGAAAGTCGATCTCTTCGGCAAGCTCGGCGCGGTACTTCTCGACCGCCTCCGCCTCGTGCTTGCGGATGTCCTCCTCCGGCCACTCGGTCCAGCTGACCATGCCGAAGTGCGCCTTGAGCGCCATGAACAGCGCGTAATTCTCGACCCACGCGTTCGCGCGGCGGAACTCCGTAAGCTCGGCGGCGTACTTCTTTTTGCCGCGCCCAAAGGCGAGGCGGAGCACGTCGAACCGATGCTGATATATCTTGCCATAGTCAACCTTTGCCGGGTCGCTCCCCCAGTCGATATCCGTGTATTCCGCTTTTTTCAGCAGCTTATCCCTGCAAAGCAGGTCAAGGTCGATAAGATACGGATTCCCGGCAAAGGTTGAAAAGGATGAATACGGGCTGTCGCCGTAGCTCGTCGGGCAAAGCGGCAGCAGCTGCCAATACTTCTGCCCGGAGTCACGGAGAAAATCTACAAACTTATATGCGCTTTTGCCCATGGTGCCGATGCCGTGCTCCGACGGCAGAGAGCTCATGGCCATAAGAATGCCGCTGCTGCGGTTCATAAGAATCACTCGCTTTTTCTTTATATTAGCCCTTGACGGCGCCGGCCGCGACGCCCTTGATGATATACTTCTGGCAGCTCAGATAGAACACGATCACGGGGATTATGCTCAGGCTGATGAGCGCCATCGTCGCGCCGAGATCCACCGTGCCGTAGCTGCCCTTGAGGAACTGGATATGCACGGGGATGGTGTAATACTTGGTGCGGTCGAGCACGAGGTAGGGCAGGAGGTAGTCGTTCCAGATCCACATGATCTCAAGGATGCCGATGGAGATCATCGTCGGCCGGAGCATCGGCAGCGCGACGCCGAAGAAGGTGCGGAACGGGCCGCATCCGTCGATCGCGGCGGCTTCCTCTATCTCAAGCGGTATGCTCTTGACGAAGCCCGTGAACATGAACACCGCAAGCCCCGCGCCGAAGCCGAGGTAGATGATGGGTATCGTCCACGGCGTATTGAGCTTGAGGGTGTCGGCGGTCTTGGAGAGCGTGAACATGACCATCTGGAACGGGACGACCATCGAGAACACGCAGGCATAGTAGATTATGCGGCAGAACAGCGAGTCGACGCGCGCGATGTACCACGCGGCCATCGAGGTGCAGAACAGGATGAGCGCGGTGGAGACGATGGTAATGAACAGGCTGTAAAACGCGGACTTGATGAACGGGTAGTTACCAAAGGTGACGCCCTTGATGTAGTTCGAGAAGCCCGCGGCGCTCTCGCCGGTAGGCCACGCGAAGGTGTCGGTCTTGACAAAGGTATTGAGCTTGAAGGAGTTGAGGAACACGAAGAACACCGGCAGCACATACACGACGCAGATCACTGCGAACACGATGGTCAGGGTCTTTTTTACGTTTCTCTCCCGGCTGAGCGAGTTGTTTTTCATCACTGCTGTACCTCCCTCTTATGAGTCGCGCGGAGCTGGATAAGGCCGATCGCCGCGACAAGGATGAAGAACAGCACAGCTTTCGCCTGCGCAGTGCCGCGGGCGTTGGCGTTCTGCCCGTAGAAGGTGTTGTAAATGTTCAGGGCGAGCATCTCGGTGGTGTGCACGGTGCTGCCGTCGGGGTTGATGATATAGGGCTGGCCGCCGGTCAGGGCGAGGTTCTGGTCGAAGAGCTTGAAGCCGTTCGTCAGGGTCAGGAAGGTGCAGATGGTGATGGAGGGCATGACGTTCGGGATGGTGATCTTCCAAAGCGTCTGCCACTTGTTTGCGCCGTCGATCTTCGCAGCCTCGAGCATATCCTCCGGCACGGCCTGCAGCCCGGCGATGTAGATTATCATCATGTAGCCGATCTGCTGCCAGCACATCAGGATTATCAGACCCCAGAAGCCCCAGTTCTTGTCGAGCAGGATGCCGGTGCCGTAGCGGCTGAGGATACCGTCGAAGATCATGCTCCAGATGTAGCCCAGCACGATGCCGCCGATGAGGTTCGGCATGAAGAACACGGTGCGGAAGAGGTTGGAGCCCTTGATGCCCTGCGTCAGCGCGTAGGCGACGGCGAAGGCCAGCACGTTTATCAGCGCCAGCGACACGAGCGCGAACAGCGCCGTGTACCAGAACGAATAGCGGAAGCTGCCGTCGGCCAGCGCTTTGGCGTAGTTTGAAAGGCCGACCCACGTCCAGTTGCTGGTGGTTCTGAATTTGCAGAAGGACAGGAAGAGTCCCTTGCAGAACGGATATACAAAGCCAATGCAGAAAGCCGCCGTCATCGGCAGCAGAAACAGCGGGAACCACCGCTGTATCGGCCGGCGCAGCAGTCGGCTGTTGACCGCCGAGCCGTCGTTCTTGCGCTTCATCGCTCTCAACTCCTATTATTTAGTCAGAATTTCAGTCCGTACACGGCGCCTCATGCAGCGCCGCGCGCGATATATATGGGGGACTTGGGGGGATTTTTCTTGGCTCCCTTGCGCAAAGGGAGCTGTCAGCGAAGCTGACTGAGGGATCGTTGTTCTTGGGGAAACTGCGTATTCGCCTTGGAATAGTGCTTGATTTCAGCTTATCACTGCACAATCCCTCCGGCTCGGCTTACGCCGACCCACCTCCCTTTACACAAGGGAGGCTTTCATTTGTCCGTGCTGCCTAGGCTTTTCTTTACTTCAGCGTCAACATACTCGCACACGCCGCGAAAGTTATTCGTCACGGCATTATTCGGTATTCTCAGCACGCGCAGCCCATACTCCCGCAGAAACGCGCTCCGTTTCGCGTCGCTCTCAAGCCCCTCGGCTTCGTAATGCTGCGAGCCGTCAAGCTCGATGACAAGCTTTGCCGAGGCACAATAGAAGTCGGCAATGTACCGCCCCAGAATTTTCTGACGCGTAAATCGTACCGGATAGTTTCTCAAGAAGCCGTACCACAAGCGCCGCTCCTCTTCGGTCATATTCTTCCGGAGCTGTTTTGCAAACGGCACAAGCTTTGGATTGTGCTTATACTCCATAGGCTGCCCTATCATTTCAAAACGGAGCGAGCGGATGCTCGCTCCGTTTCGGAAACTTTGCTATTTACTTATTCAGCAATCAGCCGTTTGCGGCCTTGTACTGAACTGCCCAGCCGTCAACGAAAGCGGTCTTGACCAGCTCCCAGTTGGCGTCGGTCTGATCTGCATCGTACTGGTTCATAGCGGAAACCAGAGCGGAGCGGTAGTCATTGACATTGGGCTGGTAGTTGGTGACCCAAGGCATGACATAGTTGCCGGCTGCGGAGTATGCGTTTGCATCCGCGAGGAACGGGTTGGTGGACTCGGCTGCCTGCTTGTAAGGCATAACGCCGAAGGAGTCAACCAGCATACGGGAGGCCTCTGCATCGGTGACCATCCAGTACATGAAGTCGAGAGTCGCCTGAATGGCGTCGGGATCGGCGTTGGCATTGACTGCCCAGCAGTTCTCGGTGCCGCAGTTCAGGCCGGCCTTCTCCTCGCCCTCAACACCGCAGTAGTACGGGATCATGGTGAGGTCTTCGGCCTTCATGCCCTTCTCCTGCAGGCTGGACCACTCCCAGTTGCCCTGAGAATAGAACACTGCCTTGCCGGATGCGAACTCGCCGTTTGCGTCCAGACCGCCGGCTGCGAGAGCAGCAGGATCAGTGGCGCTGTTGTTGATGTAGAGATCCCACAGGTTCTTGTAGTTTTCCATGTAGGTGCCCTTGATCTCGGCGGGGCAGGTCTTCCACGCGTCGGGATCGTCAACGGACTCGTAGTAGTACTCAAGGTTCGCCAGATGGCCGGTGAAGCGCCAGCTGGAGTCATCGCTCATGGAGGAGGAAGTGAACGCATCGAAGCCGAGCTCGGCAGCGCGGGCGTGGATATCCTCGGCGACGGCCTTAAGGGTCTCGAAGTTGGTGATGTCGCTGATGTCATAGCCTGCTTCCTTCAGCAGAGCCTTGTTGACGATGATGCCGTAGCACTCGTAGCAGTAGCCAATGGAGACGAGTCTGCCGTCAGCGTCGTAGAGGTTGTAAGCATCGGTGGTCAGCTCGTTGGCGATGGGGGTGCCGGTCAGGTCGTAGCAATCCTCGCCCCAAGTGTTGACGGCGTTCTGGTTGCCGACGACGAACAGGGTGGGAGCCTGAGACTTATCCATCTCAGCGGTCAGGGTCTCTTCATAGGTGCCGGAAGCGGCGGTGACAACGGTCACGGGGACGCCGGTCTTCTCGGTGTACATGGCGGCGACCTTCTGGAGGACTTCGTCGGATTCGGGCTTGAAGTTCAGCCAATAGACGTAACCGTCAGCGGTTTCCGCGGGAGCATTGGACTCCTCGGCGGGAGCTTTGGACTCTTCGGCGGGGGCGTTGTTCGCGGGCTGAGAGCCGCAGGCGCACAGCGCAAACACCATTACCAGAGCCAGAAGCAGTGCAATGATCTTTTTCATTTGTTAGCAATCTCCTTACATTAATATTCCCTCGTATCGGGGGTGGTATCTTCATGCCTTGCGGCAGGAAAATCAGATATGTCTCGCGGACGCGCCCTCGCGCAGCGTGGCCTCAAGCCTAACATGCCGCGCCGCCGCGCCGTCCTCAAGGATCGAGAGCAGGATGCGCACACTCTCGCGCCCCATCTCTTCGCCCGGCTGCACCATGGTGGTCAGCGTCGGGGTGATGTACTCCGAAACGCGCAGGCCGTCGATCGCAATGACCGACACGTCCTCCGGGACGCGCCGTCCCCTGTCCTGAAGCGCCTTCATCGCGGCGATGCCCGTGGTGTCCGACAGGGTGAACACAGCGGTGAAGTCGACGCCGCGGTCTATCAGGCGGCACATGCCATCGTAGGTCTCCGGCATTTCAAAGCAGCCGCCCGTCTCCATCAGCAGCATCGGGTCAAACTCAATGCCGTGGTCGCGGAGCGCGGCGCGGTAGCCGTTATAGCGCAGCTCGCTTATCGAGCGGTCGCTGCAGCTGGGAACCAGAGCGGCGATGCGCCGGTGGCCGAGGCTTATCAGCCGCTCGACCGCGCGGTACGCCGTCTGGTGGTCGTCGATGGAAACGGAGGAATAGTCCCGCTCGCGCAGGGAGCCGAAGCAATTGGTGTACGAGCAGCAGACGTAGGGCACGCCGATGAGCGCCAGCTCCGCCGGGGTGTAATCGAAGCGGCCGCCGAGGAAGATCAGTCCCTTGAGCTTCTTCTCGCGCTCAAGTATCGCCCCGGCCTTGACCTCGTCCGCGTCGGAATTTATCTGGTGCAGAACCATGGTGTAGCCGTTGTGCTCGATCTCGTGGGACACGGTCTTGAGCATCTCGGAGAAGAAGAGGTTCCCAGTGCCGCGGACGACGACGCCGATATTGTCCGACTGGCTGCGCACAAGGTCGCGCGCGCTGTTGTTCGGTATATAGCCCATGTCCTCGACCGCGGCCAGCACTGTGCGGCGCACGGCGTCGCTCACGTCGGGGCGGTTATTGAGGACGCGCGACACGGTGCTTACGCTCACGCCGCAGGCCTTCGCAATATCCTTGATCGTCACTTCGCCACAGTTCTCCTAAACATACCGAAATTCGGCGTAAAGCGTTCCCGGAATCGTTACCGGAAACGTTTTCAGTTCCTCTGCATATAAATATAACAATTCGGAATCTGAATGTCAACAGGTGCGGAGCGCCGCGGAAAAACTTCGGAGAATTAGCCAAATTGGGCAAATCGTTTTTGACTATAATCACAACACCGCGGTTTTATCTTGCCCATATTATTGCGGAAAACACGTACGTGGGGCGTGGCGTTCTTGGCTCCCTTGTGTAAAGGGAGCTGGCGCGCAAGCGCCTGAGGGATTGTCTGTGCGGTGTCGGCTGCGGATTCGCCTGAAAACGGCGCATGTTTCGGGTTATGCTGCACAATCCCTCCGGTTCGGCTCACGCCGAACCACCTCCCTTTACACAAGG
>CAVCWF010000179.1:0-14634 GCA_963605945.1 Lachnospiraceae bacterium | reverse complement strand
CAAGGAGAGCCACCCGCACGATATCTACATCACCAAGGAAGCTCCGAACTACACCATGAATCCGTGAGAAACCATTGTCTGCGAGGTCAGAAGACCCCGCAGACAATTTTCTTGTATACGGCGGGAACTTTCCGAGAAAACTTCCGTCATACAAGCATAACCCCCGAAAGGAGAAATGAAAAATGAAAAAGATGATCATCGCTCTAATATGCGGAGCCATGGCGCTTTCCTTTGCCGCCTGCGGATCGGGAAGCTATACCGCCAGCGAGTACAGCGACAGCGAGGTAAACGATAAGGTGCAGATGTACATCCCCCAGAAGACCGTGACGGATGAGACGGACGAGTTCACCGTCGTGCTTGAGAACACCACCGATCAGGACTATAACTACAATGCCGGTCAGCGGCTTGAGGTATGGAAGAACTCCAAGTGGTGCGTGGTCGAGGACAAGATAAATTTCACCACCATGCAGCTGTTCACCCTGCCCGCAGGGGGCAGCGATGAGCTGACCTTCAACGTCGCCGACCATTACGGTACGCTCTCCGAAGGGCGCTACCGCGTAGTGCAGGTGCTCAGCGACAGGGATGGCAATACCACCGTTGCTGCCGCCGAGTTCGGCATCGGAAGAGTCAATGCAAAATAAACAGCAACCCCTTATCCGTCGGATAAGGGGTTGTTCGTTTACTTTCTCTCCGGGACTATTTCAAGCCAATAGCCGTCGGGGTCTTCGATAAAATAGATGCCCATGGTGGGGTTCTCGAAGCAGATGCAGCCCATCGCCTCGTGCTTTGCGTGCGCGGCGGCGTAGTCGTCCGTGCGGAACGCAAGATGGAATTCACATTCGCCGAGATCATATTTCTGCGGATGATCCTTCAGCCATGTCAGCTCAAGCTCAAAGCTGCCGGTCGGGTCCTGCATGTACACGATCGTGAAATCCTCCGAGGTCTTGCGGCGGCTTTCGTGCAGGCCGAGCGCCTGCTCGTAGAACTCCATGGAGCGCGCGAGGTCGGAAACGTTGTAATTTTCGTGGATCATTCTGAAATTCATGTCTGTACCTCCGATACTTATTCTTTGACATGTTCCTGCCCGCGGGTTATAATTACCGCGGTGATGAATATGAAAAACACGAGTCTTTGCTATATAGAGCGCGGCGGACAGTATCTTATGCTGCACCGCGTGAAGAAAGCGCACGACGAAAACGAGGGGAAATGGATCGGCGTCGGCGGCAAGTTCGAGTCGGGGGAAAGCCCTGAGGAATGTATGCAGCGCGAGATGCTTGAGGAGACGGGGCTGACCGCCGTCATGTGGCGCTATCGCGGCATTGTGACCTTCGTGTCCGACGAGTGGGGCACGGAGTACATGCACCTGTTTACCGTGAGCGATTTCACCGGAACGATGCGGCCTGACTGCGACGAGGGCGAGCTGCGCTGGATCGACAAGGAAAAGATCGGCGCGCTTCCGCTGTGGGAGGGCGACAAAATATTCCTGAAACTGCTCGCCGATGAGGAGCCGTTTTTCTCGCTCAAGCTCTGCTATCGGGGCGATACGCTCGTCTCAGCCAAGCTCAACGGGCGCGCCGTATGACAGACGGAAGCACTCCTCATCGCCCGCGCAGCCTTGGAATATCCGCGCGCCGTCGATGTCCTGCCAGTATACGCGGACGCTCTCTCCGGGCATGATCTCCCTGTGATACAGAACGCTCAGGCTGAAGCCGTCACGCTTCGGCAGATACTCCGATAACGCCGCGAGATACGCGGCGTTATTCATATGCCCGTTGCGGTCGATGTGCGCCGCCGCCGGTGTGAAGTCAAAATACCGCTCATGCTCCGGTACGGGGATGCTGTCCATGCGCAGACTCTGGCGCTCCATCTCGCCGGACAGCGGCTGCTCCGTCAGCGGCACCATGCTCCGCGACGCAACCTCAATGATCGCCCATACTCCGCGCGCGGCGCCTATCTGTTCGCCGCCGCTCCACAGCTCAAAACGGCGCGGGTACAGTCCCAGCCGTCCTTTTCCGGGCGCGGTGACGACCCTTATCTGATCTCCGGCGGCGGGAGCGCGGCGCATATCCAGCCTCTGCCACAGCAGCACCCATGCGTGCCCCTCGGCAAACAGCGCGTCCATGCCGCCGCCGCGGCGGTTTGCGTCGTCTCCGGCGGTATCCTGAAGGCAGCGGAAAAGCTCCGCTGCGTCGGCAGTCTCTAGTGTAAATTCACGGGTATAAGCGTCCATGCGAGTCCTCCAAAACGGGTTTGATTTATGTGTATTTTATTGCAGCTTTTTGCTCTTGTCAATGCAACTGCGGCGTGTTAAAATATTTTGTCTTAATTTGATGTTTACGGGAGGTAACACAGTGAGCAGAATAAAAGATATAGATCTTGCGCCTTCGGGTGAGCTGAAAATCAAATGGGTGGAGCGGAACATGCCTGTTCTGCGCGGCATTGGCGAGGATTTCCGCCGCACAAAGCCGTTCGCTGGACTGCGCGTCGCTCTGTCAGTGCATCTTGAGGCGAAAACCGCTTACCTCTGCCGCGTCATGGAAATGGGCGGCGCGGAGATGTATGTTACCGGCTCGAATCCTCTCTCCACGCAGGACGATGTCGCCGCCGCTCTCGCCGCGGGCGGGATGCAGGTGTTTGCGCGCTACGGCTGCGATATGGAGGAATACGAAAGCTGCCTGTGCTCGGTGCTTGAGGCCGCGCCCAATATCATTATTGATGACGGCGGCGACCTTGTCCACCTCATGCACACGAAGTATACCAACCTCATCCCCGAAGTCATCGGCGGCTGCGAGGAGACAACGACCGGCATCCACCGCCTGAAGGCCATGGATCGCGCGGGAGAGCTGCGCTTCCCGATGGTCATGGTCAACGAGGCCGACTGCAAGCACATGTTCGATAACCGCTACGGCACGGGGCAGAGCGTGTGGGACGGCATCATGCGCACGACGAACCTCATCGTCGCGGGCAAATACGTCGTCGTATCCGGCTACGGCTGGTGCGGTAAGGGCGTCAGTCTGCGCGCCAAGGGACTCGGCGCAAAGGTCATCGTCACCGAGACAGACCCCGTCCGCGCGCTTGAAGCCGTCATGGACGGCTACGAGGTCATGCCGATGCGCGAGGCCGCGAAGATAGGCGACATGTTCGTCACCGTTACCGGATGCAGCGGCATCATCACGACCGAGCACTTCGAGACGATGAAGGACGGCGCGATACTCACAAACGCCGGTCACTTCGACGTTGAGGTCGATATGGCAGGGCTTGAGAAGCTGGCCGTCGAGAAGTACGACGCGAGACACAACATTCAGGGCTACGTCCTCCCGAACGGAAAGACCCTGTTCACGATAGCGGAAGGCCGCCTTGTTAACCTTGCGGCTGGCGACGGGCACCCGGCGGAGATAATGGACATGAGCTTTGCGATACAGGCGCTCAGCGCCGAATATCTCGCCGCGAACCGCGGCAGCCTGAAGCCGGGCGTCATTCCCGTCCCGCGCGAGCTGGACGAGGCCGTTGCGCGCCGCAAGCTCAGCTCCATGGGCGTGGAGATCGACAGCCTCAGCCGCGAACAGGCGGATTACCTCGGCGTGGAGGTCTGACGCGCACCGGGAAACCGCTGACGCGCGCCTATTATCTTTTTACAGGAGGTGAGTCCATTGGAGAATAACGAAGAACAGCAGGCCACCATGGACTTTGAGGCCATCCACGAGCGGCAGAACGAGGAACTGACCGAGCTTCTTGACCGGCGCGATATGAAGCGCCTCCAGCAGCGGCTGGAGGATATGCAGGAATTTGACGTTGCGGAGTTCCTTTCGGAGATCGGCGACAACCGTATGCCAATGGTATTCAGACTCCTGTCGAAGGAGACGGCGGCGGAGGTTTTCGCAAATTTTGACGCTCCTGAGCAGGAGCAGGTGATAAACTCCATCACGGACTCTGAGCTGTCCGGAATACTGGAAGAGCTGTACGTTGACGACGCCGTCGACATGATGGAGGAGCTTCCCGCAAATGTTGTGAAGCGTGTCATGCGCACCGCGACGCCGGAGACGAGAAAGCTCATAAATCAGTATCTGCATTATCCGGAGAATTCCGCGGGCAGCATAATGACCGCGGAGTTCATAGACCTGAAGAAATACATGAGCGTGCGCGAGTCCATCGCGCGCATCCGCCGCATCGGCGAGGACAAGGAGACAATATATATCTGCTTCGTCACCTCCGCCGACCGGAAGCTCGAAGGCATCGTCACCGTGAAGGATCTGCTTCTCGCCGAGGACGACACTGTCATCGAGAACCTGATGGACACGAACGTCATCTTCGCCACCACCACCGAAGATCAGGAGAGCGTTGCGGAAAAGATATCCGACTACGACCTTATGGCGATACCGGTGGTCGATCTTGAAGGCCGGCTCGTCGGCATAGTCACCGTTGACGACGTCATCGACGTCATGGAAGAAGAGACGACGGAGGACTTCGAAATCATGGCCGGTATGACGCCGTCCGACAAGCCGTATTCCAGAACGGGTACGCTTGAGATGTGGAAAAACCGCATCCCGTGGCTGATGTTTCTGATGCTGTCGGCGACGTTTACGAGCATGATACTCACAAAGTTTGAGGATATGCTCGCGGTGCAGGCGGGGCTTGTCGCCTTCATCCCGATGCTGATGGGCACCGGCGGCAACTCCGGCGCGCAGGCGTCTACCGCAGTCATACGAAGCCTGTCCCTCGGCGATACGGAGCCGAAGGACGCGTTCCGCGTTATGTGGAAGGAGTGGCGCGTCGCCGCCATCTGCGGGCTTACGCTCGCGGCGGTGAACTTCGTGAAAATGCTGCTGCTTGACGGGATGCTGCTGCATAACGACAGCGTGACTGTCGCCGTCGCGGCAACGGTCAGTCTCTCGATAGTGTTCATAGTGATGTTCGCAAAGGTAGTCGGCAGTATGCTGCCGATAATCGCGGAGAAGGTCGGGGTCGACCCGGCAGTCATGGCAAATCCGCTGATATCCACCGTGACGGACGCGGTGTCGCTGCTTATATATATAAACGTCGCAAAGCTGATACTTCATATATAGAAACCGAGGTTCAAACCAGTGCAGATTCTCATCAGTAAGCTTGCCATACTCCTGTTTATGATAATTCTGGGGTATGTCGGCGCAAGAAAAGGAATATTCAACGAAGCCTTTACAAAAACGGCAAGCTCGCTGACAATCAATGTGTTCCTGACCGGAACCATACTCAGCTCCGTTATCACCGATATACCGGACATTCCGGCGTCCAGCCTCGGCTGGATGGTGCTGATAACCGCCGTCGACATCGCGCTTTGCTGCGCGGTCGGTATTCTGGGCGCGCTGCCGTTCCGGAAGCGCACGGATAAGGAGCCGCTTATCATGCTGCTCGCGGCGCTGCCGAACTCCATGTTTGTCGGCGCTCCGATCGTGCAGGAGCTGTACGGCGGCATGGGCGTGTTCTATCTTGTGCTTACCTGCCTGCCGTTCAACCTCTTCCTGTACACCTACGGCGTATGGCGGCTGGAGCAGGGGAGCGGGGGCATGAAATTCAAGCTCCGCGAAATGGTGACGCCGCCGCTGATAAGCTCGCTTGCGGCGCTGCTGATCTTTGCCTTCCGCATCCGTATGCCGGATATAGTCGTGGATCTTTGCGAACTGCTCGGCGGGGCGACCTCGCCGATGTCAATGCTCGTGATAGGCGCATCCCTCGGCTCCGTGAAGCTGTTCGACGCGCTGCGGCAGCCGCTTACATATGTGGCCGCGTTCCTGCGGCTGATAGTGTGCCCGCTGGTGGTGTGGCTCGTCCTGCGCATGTTCGTGACGGATGAGGTGCTGCTGAACACGATGATAATAAATGCGTCCGTGCCGAGCGCGGTCGTCGTCACGGTGCTTGCGATACAGCATGAGAACGACGCGCAGTTTTCGTCGGAGGCGGTGCTGGTCACGATGCTGCTGTCGATGATAACCATGCCGGTGGTGACGTGGCTGCTGATATAAAAGCCTTGACATCTTCGGAAAGTCTGATATAATACTACCGGAAAATTTAATACCTTATCAAGAGAGGTGGAGGGAACGGCCCTGTGAAGCCCGGCAACCTGCATGTGCAAGGTGCCAAATCCGGCGGTGACGAAAGATGAGGCTATATAAGCGTAAATCATCCCTCGCCTGCCGGCGGGGGTTTTTCTTATGCACACGACCTGATAGGGTGGAAAGGATATAGAAAATGAGCAGATATTTCTTCACTTCCGAGTCCGTTACCGAGGGACATCCCGACAAAATTTGCGACCAGATCTCCGACGCTGTGCTTGACGCCATCATGGAGCAGGATCCTCAGGGGCGCGTCGCCTGCGAGACTACCGTTTCCACCGGCCTTGTCCACATCATGGGCGAGATCAGCACCAGCTGCTATGTTGATATTCCGAAGATCACGCGTGAGGTCATCCGCGCCATCGGCTACGACCGCGCGAAGTACGGCTTCGACTGCGACACCTGCGGCATCATCACCAATATCGACGAGCAGTCCGGCGACATCGCCATGGGCGTTGACAAGTCGCTTGAGAACAAGAACGGCGAAGAGGACGAGCTTCAGAACGGAGCGGGCGATCAGGGCATGATGTTCGGCTACGCCTGCGACGAGACCGAGGAGCTTATGCCACTTGCCATCACCCTCGCCCACAAGCTTGCTAAGCGCCTCACTCAGGTTCGCAAGGACGGCCTTGTCAGCTATCTCCGTCCCGACGGCAAGACTCAGGTCACGGTCGAGTATGACGAGAACCATCACCCTGTACGCGTTGACGCCGTCGTCATCTCCACTCAGCATTCTCCCGATGTGGAGCTTGAGCAGATCCGCCGTGATATGATAGAGCTTGTCATAAAGACCACCGTTCCGGCTGAGCTGCTGGACGAGAACACAAAATATTATGTAAACCCGACCGGGCGCTTCGTCATCGGCGGCCCGCAGGGCGACTCCGGCCTCACCGGACGCAAGATAATCGTCGACACCTACGGCGGCAGTGCACCTCACGGCGGCGGCGCCTTCTCCGGCAAGGATCCCACCAAGGTCGACCGCAGCGCGGCCTATGCGGCGCGCTACGTCGCAAAGAACGTTGTAGCCGCAGGGCTGGCCACTCGCTGCCAAGTGGAGCTTGCATACGCCATCGGCGTTGCGCGCCCCGTTTCCGTGCTGGTCGAGACCTTCGGCACCGGCAAGGTGTCCGACGAGAAGCTCGGCGAGGCCGTGCAGAAGGTGTTTGACCTCCGCCCCAGCGCGATAATCCGCGATCTGGATCTGCGCCGCCCGATATACCGCCAGCTCGCAGCTTACGGCCACATGGGACGCACCGATCTGAACGTGACATGGGAGCGCACCGACCGCACCGTCGAGCTGCTTGAGGCGGTAAAGTAATGCATATCCCAAGCGGAGCGAGCCAGACGGTAGAGATCCTCAGCTTCGACGACGCCCTTGCCGCCTCCGGGCGGCGGGGTGATTACGACAGCGAAAAGTGGCTGTACGTGCCGGATTTCTACACCGAGTACCGATACATTCTGGGCACAAAGGGGAAAAACCCGCTCATATGCATCGGCATAAACCCCTCCACCGCCGCGCCGGACGATCTTGACAACACGCTCAAATCCGTGGCGAGAATAGCGGCGGGCAACGGCTTTGACAGCTGGACGATGTTCAACGTTTACGCGCAGCGCGCCACCCGACCGGACGATATGGACAGGGAACTGAATCTGCGTCTCCACGAGGAGAACATGCGCGCGTTTGAGTATATTCTCTCGAACGTCGGCGAGGGGATACGCCCGGCGGTATGGGCGGCATGGGGAACCATAATCGAGAAGCGGCCGTACCTGCCCGGCTGCGTGCGCGAGATGGTCGACATCGGGCGGCGCTACGGGGCGCGATGGCTCTGCGCGGGTAAGCGCTCCGCCAAGGGGCACCCGCACCACCCGCTGTACCTGCGCAAGGATGAGAAAACCGTGGACTTTGATGTTGAGAGCTATTTAGAGACAATATGAGCGATAAGAAATTTAAACTGGCGCTGTGCCAGATACGCACTGATTTTGACGTTGATACAACGATGAACAAGACCGAGGCGATGCTGCGTGAGGCGGCGGAGCACGGCGCGCAGGCCGTATGCCTGCCGGAGATGTACTGCTGCCAGTACCGCGGCGCGGCGTTCAGGATGTTTGCCGGGCGCGGAAGCGATGATATCGTCGAGAAGATGTCGCGCTGGGCGAAGGAGTACGGACTGCTGCTCGTCGGCGGGAGCATACCTGAGGTCGAGAACGGACGCATGTACAATACCTGCTATGTGTTCGACCGCAGCGGCACGCAGCTTGTGAAATACCGGAAGATGCATCTTTTCGATTCCGACCTGCCGGAGCTGCGGAGCCATGAGTCGGAGATATTCGGCCACGGGAACAGCATCGAGGTGTTCGATACGGAGTTCGGACGCATGGGCGTCGCCGTGTGCTTTGATGTGCGCTTCCCGGAGCTGATTCGCACGCTGTCCCAGCGCGGCGCAGAGCTTGTTTTCCTCCCTGCGCAGTTTAATGACATCACCGGGTCAAAGCACTGGGAGATGCTGCTGCGCGCGAGAGCGATGGATAACCAGATATATATGGCCGGCTGCTGCGGCGCTCTGGATGAGAGCATACACTGGCACAGCTGGGGTCATTCTCTGGTCGCAGACCCATTCTCCGATATCATCTGCGAGGGCGGCAGCGGCGAGGAGATCGTCTATGCCGACATCGACCTCAATCGTGTGGAAGAGTCAAGGCGTGTTTTACCGGTCAGCAAGCTGCTGCGCCGGGATATGTATAAGGTGTCCGACTGATGGGGATATACGAGGATATCATGGCCTACCGCCCCTGCTGCGAGCAGGAGGAGCGGGACAGGGAAGTGATGCTGGATTTCATCCGCCGCAATGACGACGCCTTCCTGCGCACGAACCTTGTAGCGCACATGACCGCGTCCGGCTGGGTGGTCAACCCGGCCAGAGACCGGGTGCTGATGGCCTACCATAAGATATACGACTCATGGTCGTGGACGGGCGGCCACGCTGACGGCGAGCGTGATCTGCTGGCCGTCGCGCTGCGGGAGTGCCGCGAGGAGACCGGCGTCAGGAATGTGCATCCGGTGTCGCGGGATGTATTCTCGCTTGAGGTGCTGACGGTCGACGGGCATGAAAAGCGCGGCGCGTACGTTCCGAGCCATCTGCACATGAACGTCACCTACCTGCTCGAAGCGGACGACCGGGACGCGCTGAGCGTCTGCGAGGAGGAGAACAGCGGAGTCGCGTGGTTCACGCTTGACGACGCGCTGAGTGCCTCGACGGAGCCGTGGTTCGTGGAGCGCGTGTATAAAAAGCTGAATGATAAATTGAAAACCATGCAGTTTTAACTGCATGGTTTTTGCGTAAGTGTGGTAATTTGCCGCGAAGCGGCGCCCCTTTTAGGGGAACTGTCGCGCAAGCGACTGATGGGTCGCCAGAGGGGAGACTGGAGCAGAGGGGAAAAGAAAGAGCGGACTAAAATCCCCCTGTCATTGCCCCTAAAGGGACTAGGCGGCAAATCAATGAATCGAGGTATGCCGCCGTCGCGAGACCAGTTCGCAAACTGGTCGTGGCAATCCGCGTCCCCTATATACTGTACATCAACACTGCATCGACGCAAATAGAAACGGATTCCCACGTCGCTTCGCTCCTCGGAATGACAGAGGTTTTATATATTCCGTCTTTTCTTTTCCCCAATGGCATTCTCTCAACACCGGCGACCCCTCAGTCGACCTTACGGTCGACAGCTCCCCTAGAAGGGGCGCCAAGTGGACAGTGCGGTGACTGGGGTGGGGCGCCAAGGTGGTGCGGCGTTTAGTGCCTACCCTGCCCCCTTACGACCCCAGATCCTCCAGCAGCTCCAGAAGCTCGCTCTTATCGCTGACGGGGATGCCCTTTTCAAGCATCGCGCGGTCTGCGCCGCGGAGGTTCGAGACCTCGATCGCCGTCACCGTGACAGGCTCCTTCTCCTTCTGACCCGTGTACACGGCCACATACCCGCCGCTGCTGCGCAGAAAAAATTCCGCATTCTCCGCGCGCTCACCGTACTGCGCGTAGACGGTTTCGGGGATGACCTCGGCCTGTCCGGGGCGCAGCGTCTTGATCGCTTCCATCCCTGTGAACACCGCCCCCATCGCAAGGCATATCAGCAGCCCTATTCTTATCCTGAGTCCCATATTTATTACCAGCTTTCATAATTTTTTCAACTAAATTATTCCACTTTGAGTATTATTTAATCATAAACAGGCGAATACTTTCTTAATAAAATAAAAATTTACAAAATGGCTACCTATGTTTGACAAGCTGTGTTATAATATGAACCTGTATAAAATGCGAGTTTTATGCAATGTTTGAATCTGACGCAAGGAGGTGCTGCTCTGATGGATGAAAATAATAACCACGTCCCCTTGGATGAGGAACCTGTGCCGAAAAAACGGCGCAAAAAGCCCGTCGCTCTGACCGCGGTCGATGTGACGGTTGACGTGGCGTCATCGGCTGTCAGCTCTGTTTTTAAGGTGATAGGCACGGTACTGCTGATCCTGCTTATATCGGGACTTCTGTTTGCCTGCATTTTCGCCTACTATGTCAAGACCTGCCTCACGCCGGAGCTTGGCATCTCGCTGGAGGACTATAAGCTTACCGAATCCAGTACGATCCTTTATAAGGACTCCTCAGGCAACTGGCAGGAGCTTGTGAAGCTCGCCGCCGATGAGGACAGAATCTGGGTCGATTACGACCAGATACCGGAGTACATGGAACATGCTCTTGTCGCGATAGAGGACAAGCGTTTTTACGAGCATAAGGGCGTTGACTGGTACCGTACCTCCGGCGCGCTCATCAAGATGTTCGCAACCATGCAGAATAACTTCGGCGGCTCCACCATAACCCAGCAGCTTATCAAGAACCTCACCGGCAACAACGAAGTCACCGTGCAGCGCAAGCTGTCGGAGATATTCAGTGCGTTGGAGCTTGAGAAAAATTACGATAAGCAGGAGATAATCACATGGTACTTCAACGCCGTCTATTTCGGAGAGGGCTGCTACGGCGTTGAGACGGCAGCGCAGAAGTATTTCGGCAAGGACGTGTGGGAGCTGTCGCTGGCTGAGAGCGCGGCGATAGTCGGCATCACGAATAAGCCGACCTATTATGACCCGTTCTACAATCAGGAGAACAATAAGGAACGTCAGGAGACGATCCTCCGCGAGATGTATGATCAGGGCTATATCGACTACGACACCTATGTTGCCGCGGTCAACGAGCCGCTGAACTTCGCCCACAGCCCGGAAGACGCGGGAGTCCAGCAGATATACAGCTACTATCAGGAGGTCGTCATCGACGACGTCATCCGTGACCTCATGGAGCAGAATTCCCTGAGCTATAACGCTGCGGAACACATGCTCAAAAACGGCGGATATCTCATATATTCCTGCTACGACCCGGATGTTCAGTACTATGTTGACAATATCTACGCGACGACCGAGAATATCCCGACCACTTGGGGCAGCAATCAGCAGCTCCAGAGCGCGATAGTCATCATGGATCCCTACACGGGCGAGATAAAGGCGCTCACCGGCGGCGTCGGCGCGAAGGATCGCAACTTCCCGCTCAACCGTGCTACCGGCACGTACCGTTCCGCCGGTTCGTCTATAAAACCGCTGGCGTCCTACGGCCCCGCGATAGAAATGGGATATATCACTCCGAACACGCTGGTTGACGACTCGGCTGACATCTACCTCACCGGTACCAGCTGGTATCCCTCAAACGACGGCGGCGGGCACTTCGGCGTTATCGATATCTATACCGCGCTTCAGTACTCGGTCAACACCGTCGCCGCGCAGATAATCGACAAGATCACCCCGCAGGTTGCGTACGACTGGCTGACCCAGAAGCTGGGCTTCACAAGCCTTGTGCCGGACGACTGCGCATATGCGCCGATGGCGCTCGGCCAGTTCACGAACGGCGTAACCGTGCGCGAGATGGCGCAGGCGTACTGCGCGTTTGTAAACGACGGCGTGTTCACATACAGCCGTACCTACACTCTGGTCACCGATGCCGATGGCAATGTGCTGCTGGACAACCAGCCTGAGACGATTCAGGCGTTCAGCGCCAACACCGCGCATGTTATGACCTATATGCTCCAGAATGCGGTCAACCGCGGCACCGGTACCGAGGCGTACCTCGGCATCATGCCCGTCGCGGGCAAGACTGGTACCACCTCCGATTATAAGGATCGTTGGTTTGTCGGCTGCACGCCGTACTATGTCGCGGCGGTCTGGACGGGCTACGACCAGCCTGAATATATAAGAGTCTCCGGCAACCCGGCCGCGCAGATATTCAGAAAGGTCATGCGCCCGCTGCACGAGGGGCTTGAGTATAAGGACTTCACTTGGCCGTACTATATCGGCGGCGACACCGGAATCTTCGGCGTCAAAGAAGATGAAGAGGAAGATAAGGACGCCGAGATCGAAACCCCGGACGATACCACGGAACCCGGCGACAACGGCGGCAATAGCGGCGGAAACACCGGAGGCAATACCGGCGGTAATACCGGCGGCGGAAACAACGGCGGCAGTTCCGGTGGGGACAACAGCGGCTCCGGCGGCGGAGATAACGGCGGCGGTGGTGCCGAAATCATCATTGTCGGCGGAAATTGAGATAAAAAAATGGTTTACCATAATATTTCCTGTTGACAATTTAACTTCGTAGTGTTACAATTTGATTACAATACTGGAGGTGCTTTCATTGGCAAAAGCGTTGGAGTATAAGGGACACCCTCTCCAAAGGAAGGACAATATCATCTATTACGGAAGCTTTGCGGATAAATATATCGTCATGCTTCAGATTCTCGACACGAAGAAGGTCAAGGATCTGGACGTTGCGACAAAGGTCTCCGTGCAGCTTCAGCTGACCGATCCCTCAATCAAGTCGCGCGACCGCATCGTGAAAAAGAGCGAGAAAGACAGTCTCTATACGGCGATAGACATCGCCGTGGTGTGGCTTGAGCGTGCGCTGTCCTCCAGATAATCTTAGATAAAGGATCTGTTTCAAATGCGCAAATCAGTTATCAGGACGATCGCCATTGCTCTGCTTATAAGTGTGCTGCTGGTGATCCCGGCCTTCGCCGAGAATGCCACCGTCACCGCGAGCGACGTCAACTTCCGCAGCGGGCCGGGTACCGGGTATTCGATACTCGACTGTCTGCCCAAGGGCGCCAGCGTCACTGTGACCGATCGTTCCAACAGCAGTTGGTATGCCGTGAATTATAACGGCAAAGACGGCTTCATGTCCTCCATGTACCTGAGCGTACAGGCGGACAGCGTCGAAAGCGGCGGCGCGGAAGTCATTGTGGACGGCGAAGCTCAGCCGGGCACGATCAACGCCATGTATGTCCGTTTCCGCAGCGGCCCGTCCACGGATTCCACTATATTGGGCGAGTATAACACCGGTAAGGAGCTGAGCGTCACCGGTTATTCCGGCGACTGGACGGCCTGCATCATAAACGGTCAGTCCGGCTATGTTTACAGCCAGTATGTCACCCTAAAGAGCGACAGCGGCGAGACCCCGGCTCCCACTCCGGAACCTACCCCGGAGCCGACTTCGGAACCCACGCCCGAACCCACTCCGGAGCCTGACCCCGTTGTCGAGACGACGGGATACATAAGCGGCGACAGCGTCCGTTTCCGTACCGGCCCCTCCACCAGCCACGGCATTATAAACAGCTATAACCGCGGCAAGGAGCTTACCATAACCGGTAGCTCCGGCGACTGGACGGCCTGCCGCATTGACGGCCAGTCCGGCTATGTTTACAGCCAGTACGTCACGACCACGAAGCCCGGCAGCGATACCACCGTTGAAGAGCCTGAAACGACCACCGCGTATATCCGCGGCAACACGGTTCGCTTCCGCAGCGGCCCGTCCCTCTCTTCCTCCATACTCGGCGAGTACAACACCGGTAAGGAGATAAGCGTCACCGGTACCTCCGGCGACTGGACGGCCTGCGTTATCGACGGTCAGTCCGGCTATGTATATAGTCAGTATGTCACGACCACTAAGCCCGCAGTCCCCGGCACGGGCGGCTCCGAGCTTGGGCGTCAGATCGCCGAATACGCGCTTCAGTTTGTCGGCTATGATTACGTTTGGGGCGGCACTTCTCCCTCCACCGGCTTTGACTGCTCCGGCCTGATGTACTATGTGTACAGCCAGTTCGGATACCAGCTCAACCGCGTCGCGGAGGATCAGGCGCGCAACGGCGTCCATGTTGATCCCAGCGATCTTCAGCCCGGCGACATTCTGTGCTTCTACTCCAACGGCTACATAGGCCACGTCGGCATGTATATCGGCAACGGCCAGTTCGTCCACGCGGCGAACTCCCGCAGCGGCGTTATCATCACCGACCTGACCACCGGCTACTACGCGACCCGCGGCTATGAAGCCCGCAGAATCGTGTGATAAAAAGACGATAAGATATGACGAAAGCACCCCTAAAAAGGGGTGCTTTTCTTTGTAAAAGAGTGTGCGCTGTTCGGTCACGCAAGCTTTACTATGGTGAGCGTGCTGTTCGTGTAGGTGTTGGA
>CAVCWF010000178.1:0-3323 GCA_963605945.1 Lachnospiraceae bacterium | reverse complement strand
CGGTGCAAGCTTCTTCTGACGAGCCGGAAAGACGCGCTGTCAGGCGTGTCTGCCCTTGTTAACCGATACTATTTCCGCTGACGTTGAAATGTGCCGCGCGCTATGGTATGATTGTCAGCAGGTTTCAGGAGGTCAGGCATGAACACATACACAGAGCAGCACGCGATAAGCTATCACAGCGACGTTCCGGCGTGGCTGGATGAATTCTGCGCCGTACCGGAGATGCAGCGTCTGCGCGGCGTGGGCATGAACTGCGGCTGCGAATACACCGCATTCCCGCGCTTTCGCGGTCTGCCGCGATATTCCCGCTTCCGGCACAGCATCGGGGTCTGCCTCATCACATGGCACTTCACCGGCGCGATCGAGCAGGCGCTCGCGGCGCTGTTTCACGATATATCCACGCCGTCCTTCGCGCACACGGTCGATTTTCTGCACGGCGACTATCTGCGGCAGGAATACACCGAGGGACGCACCGCCGCAATGATAACACAGCCAGCGGAGATCATGGCGCTGCTCGGCAAATACGGAGTCGCACCCGACGCCGTTACAGACTACCACCGCTACCCCATCGCCGACAACGACAGTCCCCGACTCTCCGCCGACCGGCTCGAATACACGATAGGCAACCTTGCGGGTTACTCGCTGCGCTCCCCCTCCGCGCTTCAGCGATACTATGACGCGCTGTGCGTCGCCGCTGCGCCCGACGGTGCCCCGGAACTTGCGTTTAAAAGCGCTGATATCGCCGCAGCCTTTGCGCGCGACGCGCTGAAAATGTCCCGCATATATGTGTCCGACGAGGATCGCTATGCCATGCAGCGGCTGGCCGAGCTGCTGCGGCACGCGGTCGAAAAGGGTGTGCTGAGTCTTGACGACCTGTATGGGACTGAGGACGACGTGATTGCCAGAATTACAGCCGACGACGAACTGTGCGCCGAGTGGGCGATTTATCGCTCTCTGCATCGGATGCTCCGCCCCGACGAGGCAGCCACAGACGCCGCATGGCGCGTGATACCGGCGAAGAAGCGCTGCATAGACCCGCTTGTTGCCGGCAAAGGCCGGCTATCGGAGATCGACGCTGATTTTGCCGCAGAACTTTCCGCCTTTCTCCTCCGGCCGCTGGACGCGCCGGTGTGCGCGATATGACATGATAACGAAACAGGCAGAGCCTTGCGGCTCTGCCTGTTTAATCTTCCGTTGCGCAAATCTCACTCTCGCGGCAGCTTTGCCGTAACTATCGCCATCAGGCACAGCCCAAGGCACATGAGCTTGAACACTCTGTGCTCCGTGAGGCACATAGCGTTGTTCACAAACATATCTATTACGAGAACGACCGCAACTGCGATTGCAAGGCCGATCGTCACATGCCTGATAATAAGCGCCGCTTTCTGCATACTCAGCTTCACTCCTTTGGTATGTATATGATGTCACACACGGGGCGTCCTCCGCTGGCGGGCGAATTCACCAGCGAACTGCCGCAGTCCCAAGCCATCACTGACGAGCGGCCTCCGTCCAGATTGTACGCCGCTGCGCAGCCAAGCTCCTCAAACAGAGCGGAGAGCTGCGACATGGTATATCCGTGGGAGCCTTCCGTACCGCGGCCGTCAACGGCCACAATGCAGTAATGCCCCGGCTCATAATAGCCGATGGCTGTACGCGGGTTTTCGTCGGCGACAGTCGTGTCAAACGATGTCTTTTTTCCGCCGTCCGCGTCAAGCAGCGCAGGGCCGAACGACCACACGTTCCATATTCCCTTTGACGCTTCCTCGCTCATCACGAATTCATCCGCAGCAAAGGTCTTCATCTCACCGTTATTATATAGAACAAGCACGTCTCCGAAGCTTTTATCCCGGACGAACATTCCGTCTCGCACTATCGGACCTCTTCTGCGTCCGAAGGAGAAATCCCCGTTTATTGCGAGTATCGCGTTCTGCTGCGCGGCCATGGTCAGCACCGGCTCATAGCCCCTTGCGGGTATCGCGGTGCGAATATACTCCGGCGAACGGACGTATATATCCGCGATGTAGTAAACCACAAGCCGCCCGGTTGAGTTGTCCTCGTGCCGCGACAGCTCTATACTCACATTCTCACTCCTGTACGAGCTGTCCGTCTGTTCGACGCCGCTCGTCAGGAATTTTTCGTCATGGGTATTAAGCCATACCGGCTGCTCATCGCGTACGGGCGCTTCAGCCATGCTCGAAACCGGTACGGCGGAAGACATATCTGCCTCAAGCTCGCCGAACAGATACGCGCGGCCATGATGTATATATGCGAACATGAGGAGAATGACTGCCGCTATCAGGATATCCGCAAGTGTGCCGACAAGCTCCGTCACCCATTTCGGTCTGCTCCCGGCACGGACACTTTTTCCTGACGCGCGCATATGCATTTTCCTCCCTTCCGCTTTTTCATGCTAAGGAAGTATAAGACACCCGCTTTAATCGAGTATAAAACAAAGTTAAACAGATTTTAAACCGCCCGGCACGGCGTTTTTCCTGCGGTATTCCAGCGGGGAGCAGGAAAATTCCCGGCGGAAGGCCGCGGCGAACTTGCTCTGGTTCACATACCCCGCCCGGTTCGCGACCTCGATCACCGACAGCCGCGTCCCGGCAAGCAGTTCCGCCGCACAGAGCATCCTCTTATGCGTGACATATCGCGAAATGCTCTGGCCAAACACGCCGCGGAAATAGTTTTTGACGCTGCTTTCACTGACAGAGAACAGCTCCGCAAACTCGCGCACGGTATGCTGCCTTGAAAGGTCGGCAGTAATGATCTCCTCCGTCCTCTTTGCGATCTCGACCTGCGACTTGGTATAGTAGACCGGCCGCGCCGTTTTCATCTCCGCCGTCTCATATATGAGCGCGGCCAGAAGCTCTATTACGCCGGTTTTCATGCCGACTTCCTGTACCTCCCCTCCGCGTCCCTGCTCCCACAGTTTTTCCCGCAGGCCATCCGGCAGGTGCATTCCGGCGATGAAGGTCTCCCCATCCGGGCAATATTTGTCCCTCAGCTCCGTCACGTCCAGCCCGAAGCCGCTTTTAAGCATGGAGTCCGCGCCCGCCGCCGTGTCCGGATCTATGAACAGCTCTATCCCCTCGTACTCCCTGCCCGGATACATGTACTCGCTCTGCGCGTATCGCTCGGTCAGCGACACCTGCCCGGAAGTCAGGAATACGTGCCGGTTGTCGTTGAGCACCAGCTCGCACCTGCCGCGTATGCAATAGTTCACGATCAGCGGCCCTTTGCCATCATCGCCGCCGTCCGGGCTGGGCGATGGCCATGCTGGCGCGGCGACGAATATCCTCGCCAGCGTCACACCGGGGAAC
>CAVCWF010000177.1:0-3721 GCA_963605945.1 Lachnospiraceae bacterium | reverse complement strand
TGATATTATACCGCATCGCGCGGGAATAATCAATACCGTGAATTGCGTAGTTGAGGGGGGTGGGGCGCAAATCGCGCGCGGGAATTGCGGGGCGGCACGGAGGCCGTCCCCTACGGGCGTATTTTCGGTGCACCCTGTCTTTTTCACTCTGCTCTAGACTCTACTCTGGCGACCCCTTTCCCCAGTGTGCGCACTGGGGACTTCCCCTAAAAGGGGCAGCGCTTCGCGGCAAGGGTTTTGGATTCTGCGTCGATTTTTGTCCGGTGAGAGACGCGGGATTTTCTCTCCCTCAGTCAGCTTCGCTGACAGCTCCCTCGTCAGAGGGAGCCAATGGGGGTTGGGTGTATAAGATTTGCCAGTGCAAAATCTTTGCCGCGGAGCGGCGCCCCTTTTTAGGGGAGCTGTCGACCGTCAGGTCGACTGAGGGGTCGCCGGTCTTGGACTACCGCTAGTAGATAAAAGAAACGGCAACGTAGAGAAAAGCTCTGTCATTCCGAGACCAGTGACCGATGTCACTGGTCGTGGGAATCCGTTTTCTTTTCGTGACAGAAGTATGTTTTACATACAGCGTAAAGGAGAACGGATTGCCACGACCGGTGTGCGCACCGGTCTCGCAATGACAACCTTTTCTTTACTCTGCTCTTTCTTTTCTCCCCTGCTCGTGTCTTAACTCTGGAGACCCCTCAGGCGCTGACGCGCCAGCTCCCCTAAAAGGGGCGCCGCTTCGCGGCAAAGATTTTGGATTCTGCGCCGATTTGGGCGCCGCTCCGCGGCAGGGGTTTTGGATTCTTCGTCGATTTTTGTGCGGTGCATTGCACGGGATTTTCTCTCCCTCAGTCGGCTAATGCCGACAGCTCCCTCGTCAGAGGGAGCCAGCGGACGCCGTCCCGTTAATCTTCCGGAATTATACCGATACAAAAACACGGGGCGGATGGTGCCGCCCCGTGTTTTACATATTACTTAACTTCTTCCCGCTCAGGCGGTTTCCTCGTCCTTAACTTTCGTCTTTTTGCGGCGGAGAACGACGAACGCTCCGACGGCTGCGGCGGCGAGGACGCCGACGCCGACCCACACCCACGCCGGTGTGCCGCGCGTCTCGACCGCGGCGAACACGACCGTATCGGAATTGCAGTCAAACACCGTATAGCTGCCGCTGCTGCGGGTGGACACACGCGTCCAATCCGTGCCGTCAAAGGTGTATATCTCCAGCTTATGCGATCTGCGCTCCAGCTCCGGACGCAGGAAGCGCACGGAATAGCTGCCGGACGTGGTGTCCTCGTCCATATCGTCGATGCGGAGCACCCATTTTTCGAGCACCGTGCCGTCGGTATGCGGGTCGTCGCCCACGTACTCGTTGAGCATGGCCTGCGAGCCTTCGTTGAAGCTGCCCTCGACGAGCACTATCGACATCGGCGAGCCTGCGCGGGTATTCTCGACGGCGAGCGTCGCGCGCTTATAGCTGTACTCGGCCTCGATGACGTCGCTGAAATACAATGCGCTGTAATCGTAATCCGCCCAATGGCCGCTGTATCCGTCCTTCTCCGGGACGGCGGGGATCTCGCTCTCGTCTATCGAGTCGCCGTAGCTGAAGCTAAGCTCCTTGACCGTCTCCCCGTCCGCGACGAAGCGCAGGGTCAGAGTCCTGAACTCGTCCGGGAGGCCGGACACGGCGAGCAGCTGCTCATAGCTTATCGGCGTGGCGCGGCCGTTATAGCTGATGCCGTCTATCGCGCCGAGCGTCTCATGCACGAAGCTGTTGCCGTCCACGACGCCCTCGCCGTTCATATCGGCATAGCCCGCGATCGCGCCGCCGCAGGCCGTCGCGCCCGTGACGCCGACGAGCGAATGACAGTCGGTTATCTCGGTGCCGAAGCCCGCGATGCCGCCGACGTACTCCGCGCCCGCGATATTGCACATGGCGTAGCTGTCGCGGACATTGGTGTAGGAATACCCGACGATGCCGCCGACATAGCCGCCGGTGCTGCTCTCGACGCTGCCGTAGCCCTCGCAGTCGATTATCGTGCCCATCTCGGTGACGCCCGCGATGCCGCCGACGTTATTCTTCTTCGCCGTGACCGAGCCGCGGTTGACGCAGCGGCGGGCGACGCACTTTATCATATAGGTCTTGGAGAGGATGCGCGTGACGCTCAGGCCGCTGGTGACGTCGCCCTCCACGTCGGCCTCGAACTCGATGGCCATGGAGCCGGCGATGCCGCCGACATCAAGGTCGCCGCTGACCTCGCCGTAGTTGACGCAGCCGGAGAGCTTGCCCTCGATGCTCTCGTCGTTATCCGGCTCGGACACGTCGTCATAGACATTGTTCTCGATATTGCCGCTGAGAGCGTTCGCAAGCAGCTGCATGACGACGTTGAACTGGTCGTTGACGCGCATGAGGTTCAGTGTCAGAGTATCAGAGGTCGAATCCATGGCGACGTTCAGGTCGCTCATGCTGCCCGCAACGCCGGTCAGGCCGTTGAACAGCGCGTCGGAATAGTCATAATACTCGCTGCCGAGGTTCGGGATATTGGTTCAGCTCGTCAAGGCCGCCGGTGGCGCTGGCGAGGTAATTGGAGGCGGCGGTGAAATTGTCGCGCGCCATGCCGCCCTCGTCGTTGGCGTACTCAAGGCGGCTCTGGTCGGGGATGCCGTCGCCGTCGGTGTCATATATCGGGGTGAGGTAGTAATCGTCGAGGATGGCGAGCACCTTGCTCGTCGCCTTGGAGAGCTTGGCGGTGTCCATGATGAGGTCGGAGACGACCTGCACCATCGCCTTCTTGAGCTTGGCGGAAGAGCTGCCGGCATCAAGGCCGTAGTCGTAGCCGTACTTGTCCTTTATCTCGTCGGCATTATCCGGGCGCAGCTGGTCGAGGTCGACCTCGCCGTCGCCCTTCTTATTGAAATATGCCGAGGCGATATACGCCAGATACTCCAGCTCCACGTTGATGCGCTCCAGCGCATCGGACATCTGGTCGAGATTCGTATGCAGCTCGCCGAGAGTGGCGCTGTCCATCTCAAGGTTATCCATGGCGTTATCCATGTGCTGCATACCGAGGGAGAAGTTGACCGCCGCCTGATTCAGGTCGGACATTATCGGCTCCATGGCCTTGATGGAGTAGTCGATGCGGTCGAGGATCTCGTTTGTCGCGTCGATGGCGGTATCCGCGACGCCGCCGAGGTGGTCGGCAAGGCTCGACGCGCCCTGCGCCGCCGAATAGGCGTTGCTCTGCATCCGCGTGAGCGCGGCGTTGACGTCGTCGTTCTGGATATTCGTGTCGCTGAGGGTCACGGTCACGAGGTCATGCAGGGTCTGAAGCTCGGTCGCCAAGTCCTCGGACAGGGCAAGCTCCATGTACGGCTCCATCTGGCCGACGATGCCGCCCACGTCCTTGCGGCCGTAGACGCGGCCATGGTTCTCGCAGCCCTCCATGTAGCCCGACTGCCGCCCGGCGACGCCGCCGACGTTATAGCCGTAGTGCTGGTAGCCGATGGTGCCGTAGTTGACGCTGTTATAGATAAGCCCGACGCTGCCGCCGACGATGCCGCCGCTGTCGGAGACGACATTGGCGTCGTTTGCGGAGGTGAGGTCGAGGCTGGTCATGTCCATGAGGCTGAGGCTGTCAAGCTCCAGCTCGCTGGCGGTGATGCTGGTGTTGACCTCGGCGTAGTTATGCGCGGAGTCTATGGTGCCGCTGTTGAAGCCGACGACGCCGCCGGTATAGCG
>CAVCWF010000176.1:0-5542 GCA_963605945.1 Lachnospiraceae bacterium | reverse complement strand
TGTCCATGTGGCGGGTCAGGTCGAGCATCTTGTTGGAGAAGCCCCACTCGTTGTCGTACCAAGCCATGAGCTTGACGAAGTTGTCGTTCAGAGCAAGGCCGGCCTTCGCGTCGAAGATGGAGGTGTGAGCATCGGTCTTGAAGTCGGAGGAAACGACTTCCTCGTCAACGTACTCCAGAACGCCCTTCATGGAGCCTTCGGAAGCAGCCTTCATTGCCGCGCAGATCTCATCGTAGCTTGCGCTCTTCTCAAGGCGGACGGTCAGGTCAACGATGGAGACGTCGCCGGAGGGGATACGCATGGAGGTGCCGGTCAGCTTGCCCTTCAGTTCGGGGATGACCTTGCCGACTGCCTTTGCAGCGCCGGTGGAGGTGGGGATGATGTTGTTGTAGATGGAGCGGCCGAGTCTCCAGTTCTTCTTGGAGAAGCCGTCAACGACGGACTGGGTGGCGGTGGAGGCGTGAACGGTGGTCATCAGGCCTTCGACGATGCCGAAGTTGTCGTTGAGAACCTTTGCCATAGGAGCAAGGCAGTTGGTGGTGCAGGAAGCGTTGGAAACGAACTGCATGTCGGGGGTGTACTTCTCAAGGTTGACGCCGCAGACGAACATCGGGGTGTCATCCTTTGCGGGGCCGGACATAACGACGACCTTTGCGCCGGCGTCGATATGGGGCTGTGCAGCTTCCTTGGTGAGGAAGCGGCCGGTGCACTCCAGAACGTACTCTACGCCAAGCTCGCCCCAAGGAATGAGAGAGGGATCACGGTACTTGTTATCGGAAAGGACTTTGACCTTCTTGCCGTCAACGACGAGAACGCTCTCTTCGTCGCAGGCCTCGACGGTACCGTCGAAACGGCCGTGGACGGTGTCGTACTTCACGGAATAGGCCAGCTGGCTTGCGGGATGACCGGGAGCGTTGATAGCGACGACCTCAATATCGTCAGACTTGATAGCTGCTCTGAAAGCCAGAGAGCCGATGCGGCCGAAACCATTGATGCCAACTTTGATCATATTAGTATCCTCCATAAATAAATAATAAACAAAAGCCTCATTTCAGCGCGGGGATCGTCTCCCCTGCTGACTGCTTAAATTGTAACATAAAATATCAACAAAAATCAATATTTCCACCTATCTATTTTTGCCAAAAAAGTGCCGAAAATTTAGCCTTTTTTCGCCTTTTTCCAAGCTTGATATTGTATATTTTGTCGGGATTTGTTAGAATAAATCAAACGAACCGGACGCGTACCGGCAATTATTCGGAAATAAAACGCCGCACGACGGCAGAACGGAGCTTGCAGCATATGGATCAGATCGCAGAACAGTTCCTCGCGCTAACCAATGAAGCCGCGCTCTATGTAAGGCGCGCAAAAATCGTATCGGCTAGCACGGAAGCGAAGCGCATTTTCGGCAGCGCCTGCGTCGGGCAGAGCATACGCTCCGTCATCGGCAGCGAAGCCTCAGGCTCGCAAGCGGCGAGCTACATCTCGGAGGTCGGCATCGGCAGCGCGCGGTACGCCGTCCGCGTCGCCCCGATGGGCGAGGGGCAGATCATATTCGTCACGCCGACAAGCACCCGCAAGCCGGTGCTTAACGACGCGTTCCTCGGTGCCGCGCGCAGTACGCTGATGAGCATAAACCTCGCGTGCAGCATCGGCCGCAGCCGCGCCGAGCAGCTCGGAGACGACGAGCTGCTGAAATGCTTCATCAGCGCCACACGCTCATACTACGTTTTTTCCCGCATGTTCGGGAACATTTCGACGCTGCACAGTCTCGCATACGGCAGCTGCCCGTTCCAGCCAGTCACGCTCGACATTACGGATCTGTGCGCGAACATCGTGGACGAGACGCGCGAGCTGTTCGGCGAGATAGATTTCAGCCTTAACACGCCCGAACATATTGAGATTTCCGCCGACCGCGAGCTTTTGCAGCAGGCCGTTACCAACGTGATCTCAAACTGCATCGAGCACGCTTCAGGTCTCACCCGGATAAGCATAAGCCTTCTCGACCGGAATGACAGCGTTATCCTCTCCGTCGCCGACGACGGCTGCGGTATGCCGCAGGCCGCGATGAACGCCCTGTTCCGGGACGTGGAGCGCAGTCCGGAGCTGATAAATCTCAGCCACGGCGCCGGTCTTGGGCTGGAGCTTGTGCGTGCGGTTGCGGAGAAGCACAACGGCAGCCTGCACATCGAGAGCCGCGAGGATGCGGGCACGACCGTACGCATCGCGCTCTCAAAGGGCATCCCGGTCAGCCGCGTTATGCGCTGTGAGCCGGAGGCCTACAAGCTCGGCCCCGCCGCGCTGTACACCGCTTTCGCGAACTGCCTCCCGGAGGACTTTTTCGCGGGAAAGTATATGGACTGAAACGAGAAAAACATAAAACGAAGCGCCGGAGATTTCCGGCGCTTTGTCTTTTCAATTCAGCATTACCGCAGCTTATTGCGGTATTCGTTCGCGCTGACGCCCTCAAGCTTTTTGAAGGTGCGGGCAAAGTGCGCGGTATCGGAATAGCCCACCATCTCGCAGATATCCCCGATGCGCAGCTTCGGATCGGCCAAAAGCTGCTTCGCCGCCTTGATGCGGACGGAGTTAAGGACGTCGTAAAAGCTCTTCCCGGCGTACTTATTCAGCTGCTTTGACAGGTGCCACTGAGAGATATAGCAGTAATCCGCGACCTCCTGCAGTGACAGCTTCTCGCGGTAGTGCAGCTCAATATACGCGATGGCCTGATTGACGATGAAGTTCCCTGCCTGATGCTCCTCCGCCTCGTCCGGCGGCAGCTGCTCAAGCTTCTGGGTCATGGCGGCAAGCGCCTCGTCTATCTCGTCCATCTTCGAGGGCTTCAGCAGAAAGCGCGTGACGCCGAGGCGTATCGCCTCCTGCGCGTAGTTGAAGTCGCGGTATCCGGTGAGGACGCATATCTGCATCTCCGGGAACTCGCTTTTCAGCCCCGCAAGCATTGTCAGCCCGTCCTGATCCGGCATACGGATGTCGGTAAAGACTATATGCGGCCGAAGCTGACGTATCAGCGCGGCTCCGGCAGCGGCGTTATTGGCCGTGCCGACGACGCCGCAGTTATACTCCTCCCACTTGACCACCTTGCGCAGACCTTCGACTATGATGCGTTCATCGTCTATAAGTACGACCCGGTACATGCCCATCACCCCGTACAAACATTTTACAGCACTTGCGCCGAAAGCGCAAGACTCAGCCCTTGACCGCGCCCGCGGTAAGTCCCTTGATGATGTTCTTCTGAAGCAGGACGTAGACCACCAGCACCGGGATAACGACGAGTACGACGGACGAGGCCATAAGTCCGTAGTTCACACCCGCCTGCGAGCTTATCTCGTTGAGAAGGCCGGTGATGGCGCGCTCCTGCGGGTAGCGCAGGAAGAAGGACTGCGTGAACAGATCGTTATAGCTCCAGAGGAACGCAAAGATCGCCACCGTCGCGAACGAGGACTTCGCGGCGGGAATGATGATGTGAAAATATATCTGGAACACATTGCAGCCGTCGAGATAGGCGCTCTCCTCCAGCTCTATCGGGACGGACTGGATAAAGCCCATAAGAATGATTATCGCAAAGCACAGGTTGCCCGCTATCTGCGGCAGGATGACCGCGAGCAGGCTCAGCCAGCGGTTGCCCGTTCCGGCGATGCCGAGCATGACCTCAAGGCGGAACACGGGGATTATCGTGGAGAACACGGGGAACATCATGCCGGCCATAATGAGACTGTACAGCAGATTTCTGCCGCGGAAGCGGTAGCGCACAAGTCCGTAGGCCGCAAGCCCCGCGAGGATAACGACGAACACCGTCACCGTACCGGAGATAATGAAGCTGTTGAGATACGCGTTTTTGAAGTCGGAGCGCTCCCACGCGGTGATATAGTTTTCCCACGTGAACGCATCGCCTATCGGAAGTGAGAATGAATCGGAGAGGATAAGTCCCTTCTTGCGGAAGGAGTTCAGGATGACCCATATGAACGGGTAAACCGTCGTCAGACCCCAGAAGCAGAGGACGAGATAGGTAAAGAACTTGGAGGGCGAGAATTTTCTGTTATACATATGCTCCCTCCTTTAAATATCGTCCGAGGGCTTGAACACCCGGTTGCTTATCTGCGACAGCACGACGCCGAGCACGACTATCAGCACCGCGATCGTCGAGCCGTAGTCGACATTCATGCGGTTGAAGGTCTGGTCGTACATATATGTGCCGGTGAGCCAGCCCATATTCTCCGGCATACCCGCGCCGAACATGACCCACGGCAGGTCGAAGACCTTGAGCGCGCCGGTTATGGCAAGGACAAGGCAGGTGCAGAGGACATTGCGGAGCATGGGCAGGGTGATGTAGCGCGTCCTGCGCCAGCCGTCCGCGCCGTCAAGCGCCGCCGCCTCATACAGATCCTGCGAGATGTTGTTGAGTCCGGTCACGATGATGACAAAGTAGAAGCCGACGTACTGCCACATGACGGGCAGGAACATCGTAAACAGGAAATGCGCCTGATCCTTCCAGTCGAGCCATTCGACGACCATTTTGCCGTTGGCCTTTATCTCGTAGTCCAGCTGCCCCCAGCTCAGGAGCATCTGGTTGACCATGCCGCCCTTATAGAGGAACATGAGGTTGAACATTAGGCCGAGCGCCGTCGCGGAGATGACTATGGGGAAGAAATATATTGTTCTGAACACCTGCGCGCCGACGCGGATGGTGTCCACGAGCAGCGCAAGTATCAGCGCTATACCCACCTGAAAGACGATCGTGCAGAGGATGAGCAGCATCGTGTTCTTCAGCGCGACGCGCATATACGGGTCGGTGAACAGGCGCTGGTAGTTTTCATACCACGGCTGGTTCACGCCGTCCGCCGCGCGGCCGAGGCCGCCGATGTTCAGGAAGGTGTTGATAACATTTTGAATAAACGGGTAGTAGAGAAAAACGATAAGAAACAGGAACGCCGGGATAAGGAATATCAGCAGCGGCGATTTTTTCTTGTATATCATTGAGTTCATCGGAAGCACCGTCCAATACTGGAATGATAACGCTTGCAGCCCCGCGGGGCTGAGATATCAGGGTGTTTATACAATGTCAGGGCTGCTGCCAAGCAGCAGCCCTGACGGGAGTTTTACTATAAATCAGCTCAGTTCAGCTTCATGGCGGATTCGACCGCATCGTGAGCGCTGATCTTGCCGGTTACAACATTCTGGATGTTGCCGAAAAGGTCGCTCTTGGCTTCGCCAGTGATGGTATCCTGCACCGCGCCGACAACGCCGGTGATGTTGGCGTTCGCGTCAGCAGCAGACTGCTGGAGAGCGTTCAGACCGGAGGGCTTCGCGCCGTTCACGAGCGCGGTGACCTCGGTGGTGACGAAGGTGCTGAGCACCTCGTCGGAGGTGAGCTGGGAGACGAACTCGACAGCCGCTTCACGCTTTGCGGGATCGTCCCAAGCCTTGCGGGTGATGAAGTAGCCCATGGAGATGCCGCCGATGGCCTCGGAAGCCTTGCGCTCGCCCTTTGCGGGGACATAGGATATTGCATAGTCGTCAAGATTGT
>CAVCWF010000175.1:0-8066 GCA_963605945.1 Lachnospiraceae bacterium | reverse complement strand
ATTCTCGACGAGGCCACGGCGAATGTCGACCCGGAGAATGAAAAGGAGCTGATGGAGGCAATATCGGAGCTGACGCAGGAGAAGACCGTAATTATGATCGCCCACCGGCTGAAGACCGTCCGCCATGCCGATCAGATTCTCGTTGTGGATAAGGGGCAAATCGCCCAGCGCGGTACACATGAAGAGCTTCTGCGGCAGGACGGAATCTACCGCCGCTTCATCACCGGGCGCGAGCAGGCCGCCGGCTGGAAGCTGTAACGAAAAGCCACGCGGGAAAAATTTTATTTGCACTTTCGGGAATATATGCTATAATTATCAAAAAAATTACCAGAGGATATGTCAAATGAAATTTGAAACTGCGAAATACACCACGCTCGGCCTGCTGCTCGGCGGCTTCGTCATCGGAATTCTCGGCACCTTCCTCTGCGAGAAGGGCAGCTCCATGTACAACTTCACGCTCGTCGCCACGCTTGCACTGCTCGTCGCGGGCTGCCTCGTCGGCGCGATATGGGCGCGCTGCCCGTACTGCGGCAAGCACCTTTTCGTGAACATGCTCAAGCACAAGACCTGCCCCAAATGCCGCCGCGCGCTGACAACTCCGCGCAAGAAATAAACCGCATTGCCGCGGCAAAAACCGAAAACCGCCACGCTCAGATACTGTTCTGAGCGTGGCGTTTTTTTGCTTTTCGGGCGAATCAAGCACTTGGTGAATATCACAAAAACGGCGCGGAAATTTTGTAGAAAAGAGAGAAATGACGATTCCTGCCGAAAAAACCGGAATTACGTACCGGAAGTGTGCTATACTTCTTCCAAATAAAGAACCGCGAGCACAGATTGGCAGGCGCAATAAATTGGAAATATCACTGAGCAGAGAAACAAAGCTAATACTCGGACAGCGCATGTATCAGTCCATGAACTTTTTGCAGATGGGCGCCGAGGAGCTTGGAGAATATATGCGGGAGCTGAGCATGGAGAACCCGCTCCTTGAGGAACTGCCGCACCGACAGTCGCGCTCGCAGAGCACGGGCGGCGGGCGCATCCGCACCCAGAGCGGGGACGACATGGAGCTGCCCGTACCGGACAAGGTGCAGCGAACGCTGAAGATGGCGGTCGAGGAGCAGATACGCTTCATGCACCTGCCGAAGAAGACCGAAGCGGCGCTGCGGCTGCTGCTCCTGAATCTTGACGACAGAGGCTTCCTCCCGCCGGACATAGAGCGGACGCGGATGTGGCGGCGCGCGCCGGACGAGTTCGCGGCCGCGCTGGAGCTGCTGCATGGCCTGGAGCCGGTCGGCGTCGGGGCGCGCAGCGTGTCGGAGTGTCTGTGTCTCCAGCTGGAGCACATGGGCATGGAGGACGAGCTGGCCTACATCATCTGCCGCGACTGGCTGGATCACCTGATGCGCAGCCACATAAACCACATCTCCAAGGCGCTTGGCGTTGAGGAGAGCGAGGTCATGCAGGCAAAGCAGCTCATTTCCACATTGAACCCTACCCCATCGAACGGTTTTGACGACGGGCGCTGTACCGTCTGGGCGGTGCCGGATGTCGAGATCGTCATCGAGGACGGCGAACCGGTGGTCGTCAAGCTTGACGGCTACATGCCGGAGTACACGATAAGCGGCTACTATGAGAGCCTGTCCGCGAGTGAGGGGTTGAGCGGCGAGGCGAGCGAGTACCTGCGCGAAAAGATAGAACAGGCGCGCTGGGCGCTTGGATGCGTCGCGCGGCGGAAGGAGACGATTATCGCCTGTGCGGAAGCGATGGCGCGCGAGCAGAGCGAATTTTTCGAGACCGGGCAGGGCATCCGCCCATGCTCGATGAACGACATCGCCGGGCGGCTCGGCATACACCCCTCGACCGTGTCGCGCGCGGTGAAGAACAAATACATCGCCTGCCGCTGGGGCGTATTCCCGATGTCGCGCTTCTTCACGCAGGAGGTCGGCGGCGGGACGGCGGAGGAGATAACCGCGCAGATACGCGAGCTTATCGACACCGAGGACGCAAGACACCCCCTCAGCGACAACGCGCTGTGTAAAGCGCTTGCGGAGCGAGGCTACGAAGTGGCGCGCCGCACCGTCGCAAAATACCGCGACGAGGCAGGAATACCCCCGGCGACCGGCCGGAAAAAACGTTAACTGTAACAGCTGACAGTAAAATAATTTTACACCTTTGAGCGTGCATTTTACACCGATGGACGGAGCTGTACCCGAATGTGGTTCGGATACGGCTCCGTTTTTCAGGCATTTATGGCACTTTCTGCGGCAAAGACACGGAAAGTGCTGGTATGAAAAGTTGGCACGCGATTTGCTGTGTATAAAAGTGAGCATTTTATGAGACGGCAAAGCGGCTGTCTTTGAAAATAAAATTAACATCAAAAAAGGAGAACAAGAGGATGAAGATGTTCATTAACGGCAAGCCCGTCGATTCGTCTGACCGCGAGGTAATCGAGGTCATCAACCCTGCGACGAACGAGGTCATCGACACCGTACCGTCCGCTACCGAGCAGGACGTACACGACGCGATAACCTATGCCGTCGAGGGCGAAAAGGAATGGCGCAAGGTTCCGCTTCATAAGCGTATGGCCATGATGCAGAAGTTTGTCGACCTCTTCATGGAGGAGGAGACCCACAAGCGCCTCGCCCTTGTCCAGTGCAAGGAAATCGGCAAGCCTTACAAGGAGTCCTACAACGACTTCGGCGGCTTCAAGGCGCATATCGAAGGCTTTATCTCCGCCGCGCGCAACAACCTCGGCGGCACGACGATACCCTTCGGCGTGCAGGCCGGCATGGAGAACGACTTTGACGTCTCCATCCGCGAGCCTATCGGAACCATCATCGGCATAATTCCCTTCAATGCGCCCCTGACGCTGTTTGCAAAGAAAGTCGCCCCGGCGCTGCTCAGCGGCAACTGCTGCATCGTAAAGCCCGCGAGCGACGACCCGCTCACCGTGCTGCTTCTCTCGGAGCTTATGTATGAGGCGGGCTTCCCCGGCTACGCTTACCAGTGCGTCACCGGCCGCGGCGAAAGCGTCGGCGAGTGGCTCACCGCGGATGACCGCATCGCGGGCGTGAACTTCACCGGAAGCACCACCGCCGGCAAGCGCGTCGCCGAAAACTGCGGCCGCAACCTGAAGTACCAGAGCCTTGAGCTTGGCGGCAACGCTCCGATGATAATCTGCGCAGACGCGGACATCGACAACGCCGTCAACGAAGCAACCGCATGCCGCGCCTTCTACATGGCCGGTCAGATTTGCTCCGTGCCTAAGCGCTTCATCGTCCACCGCAGCGTACACGACGAGTTCGTTGAAAAGCTGCTCGCAAAGGTCAAAACCGTAAAGATCGGCGACCCGATGGATCCTCAGACCACGATGGGCACTCTCATCAGCGAGAAGGCCGCAAAGCGCGTTGAGGCACAGGTCAACAAGGCCATCGAGCAGGGCGCAAAGCTGCTTCTCGGCAACGAGCGCCACGGCGCGTTCTACGGCCCCACCGTGCTTGACGGCGTGGACGGCAGCATGGACATCGCGCACGACGTCGAGGTGTTCGGCCCTGTGTTCCCGGTAATGACCTTCGATACTCTCGAAGAGGCCATCGCTATCGCAAACGACACCAAGTACGGCCTTGGATCCTGCATCCTGACCAAGGATCTGAGCGTTGCAATGAAGGCAGCTCTTGAGCTTGAAGCCGGTTCCGTCGTCATCAACGGCCAGAGCCTGTACCGCAATCTCCTCACACCCTACGGCGCGAACAAGGACAGCGGCCTCGGCCGCGAGGGTCAGACCCAAACTCTGCTGGCAATGACCCAGACCAAGAACATCGTGTTCAAAAACATCCTGAAGTAACGGGCGGAAACGCCGTTATGATAGCACCCCGGAAAAACTAAAGATTGGAGAGAGGAAACTTGATCAAAGCAACCAAAAAGCTCATGCAGTTCGTCGAGTTCGTCGTGACTGTCATGTTCGCAATCTCTGTTGTCCTCGTCATAGCGCAGGTCTTCTGGCGCTACGTACTGGGCGACCCCATCACATGGACCAACCAGATATCCAGAGCGCTGTTCTGCTGGATGACCTACCTCGGCATCCCCATCCTGTTCAGCCGCAACATCCTCATGTCCTTTGACCTTGTGCAGGACGCGATAAAGGGCGCGGCGAACATCTGGCTGAAGATAGGCTTCAGAGTTCTCGGCCTGTTCTTCTGCGTCTGCTGGTTCATATTCAGCTGGGAGCTGTGCTCCAAATCCGTCGGGCTTGTGTTCCCCGGCATCGCAATCCCCAAAAACGCACTCTACGGCGCGCAGAACGTCTGCTGCGCACTGCTGTTCATCGTTCAGCTCAGCCAGATATTTGAGCTGGCCGGCGGACTGAAGGCTCTCAAGAGCGGGAAGGAGACGGAGAAATGATTCTTTGGATATGCATCGCAATATTTGTGGCGCTGCTCATAATCGGCGCGCCCATCATCCTCTGCCTCGGCATTCCGCCCATCATATGGCTGCTTCAGAACGGCCGCGTTCCGAACATGGTCATGGGTCAGAAAATGTACACCGCGGTCGACAGCTTCTCGCTCATGGCGATCCCGTTCTTCATGCTTGCCGGTCAGGTCATGGAGCGCACGGGCATAACGGAAGCGATAGTCGACTTCGCAAACGCCGTCATCGGCTGGGTGCGCGGCGGTCTCGCCTGTACGGTTGAGCTTGCCGGTATGCTCATGGCCGGTATCTCCGGCTCCTCCAACGCTGACGCTTCTGCCCTCGGCGCAATCTGCCTGAGAGCTCTCAAGAAGGGCGGCTACGAGGAGGGCTGGGCTGCGGCAATAGTTGTCTCCGCGTCCGGTATCGGCCCGATCATCCCGCCGAGCATCATTATGATCGTCTACGCCACCGCCGCCGGACTTGACATCGGCCAGCTCTTCACCGCCGGTATCGTTCCGGGCATCTGCCTCGGCATTGCATACATGATAGTTTCCGTCCGCTATGCCAAGAAGCGTGACATCCCCAGAATCCCCTTCAAGGGCTTCAAGCACGTGTGGGAGACCTTCAAGAAGGCCATATGGGCGCTGCTCATGCCGGTCATCATCATCGGCGGTATCCTCGGCGGCCTCTTCACCGCAACTGAGTGCGGCGTTATCGCAACCGTCTATGGCGTTATCTACGGCCTGATCGTCAGAAAGATCAAGCCCGTCGACCTCTGGAAGTCCCTGAGAGAGGGCATCCTCGCCGCTGTCGGCCCCATCTCCCTCATCGCAATATCCTCTATCTTCAGCTACATGCTTGCCCGCGAAGGCGTCACCGCAAGCATCGCAACCTTCCTTGAAACCCATATCAGCAGCCAGTTCGGCGTTATGGCCTTCTGCGCTCTGATATGCATCGTTGCCGGCTGCTTTGTTGACGGCACCGCCACCATGCTCCTGCTCACCCCGATCTTTGTTCCTGTCGTTCAGGCGATGGGCATCGACATGATGCAGTTCTCCATGATCTTTATGATCACCATCATGTCCGGCGGTATGACTCCTCCGGTCGGCTCCATGCTCTTTGTCATCTCCAGCATCGACGGCACTCCCATCAGCAAAATGGTCAAGCCCATCATCCCGTTCATGCTTGCGCTTATCGCGGTTGTGATCCTCATCATGCTCGTCCCCGGCATCGCAAGCTGGCTGCCCGGCCTGATCTACGGCTGATAACTCAAGAGCTATTCCGCCAAAGGCGGCATAGATAAAACGAAAAGAAACCAAAAAACAGGAGGAAAACAGAATGAAGAAAACCTTAGCATTTGTCCTCGCGCTGTGCATGATCTTTGCACTCTGCGCCTGCGGCAGCAACGCAAACACCCCCGCACCTGCTCAGAACAATGACGCGCAGGGCGGCACTGAAGCCCCTGCCACCGAAGGCGGCATCGACGCGCTCGACCCCATCACCATCGTCTTCGCAACCCCGAACGCAAACGTCAACATCGAGAGCGAATACGCTCAGAAGTGGATGGCGGCCGTCACCGAGAAGTCCGGCGGCAAGATCACCTTTGATTACACCGACTCCGGCGCTCTCGGCAGCTACGAAGAGCTGCTCGAAGGCACCATCAACGGCATCTATGACCTGACCATCACCGAGCCTTCCTACCTTGAGACCTACGTTCCCGAAGCGAACCTCCTCAGCCTGCCGATGCTTTACAGCAGCTACGAAGAAGCTGACTGGATACTCGACGGCGAGGTCGGCCAGTGGTTCGACGGCCTGTGCCGCAATGCCGGCGTTGAAATTCTCAACTACTTCTACTGCGGCTTCCGCTACATCATCTCCGAGAACGAGATAACCTCTCTCGACACCGCGAAGAACGTCATCATCCGCTCCCCGAACATCCAGACCTACCTCGACACTCTCCAGATGCTCGGCTTCAAGTGCGAGACAATGGCCTTCTCCGAGGCTTACACCGCGATGGAGACCGGCGTTATCAGCGCCGTTGAGTGCCCCCTCCAGAACCTCTACACCACCGGCTACTATCAGCTCTGCCCCTACCTGCTCGGCTCCCGCCACATGCTCAGCGCCAACTCCATCGTTGCCAACGAGGCATTCTGGGCAGCTCTGGCTCCTGAGTACAAGGAGATCATGACCACCGCTCTCGATGAGATCACCGCCGAGGAACGCACCGAGTGCGCAGCACGCGAGGATCAGTTCCTTGCCGACTTCGCCGAGAAGGGCACCACCTTCAACGAGTTCGACGCCGATTCCAAGGCCAAGATAAACGAGATGTTCTCCAGCTACTGGACCGAGAAGGTCTCCACTCTTGGCGACGAGGCCGTCTCCATGCTCAACCTCATCATCGACCATAAGGGTTGATTTATCAGGCAGAGGGCGCAATTAAAAACGCGCCCTCTTTCCGCAACGAAAGGAGAACCCCCGCAATGATGAAGATAGAAGCTTCAAGATCGGCGTTCTCATCCTGCAACGACCGGTTTATGAAAAACTACAAGGAGGACGTCCCGTTTGAGCGTCAGATGGAGATCCTCCGCGATATCGAGTATGTCGACGCGATCCCCGTGACCTATGATCCCGCCGTCAATCCCAAGGAGAGACGCGATTTCATGGCGCAGTACGGCATCGCCCCCGGCACCATCGTTGTCGATACTTATTCCCAGCCGCGCTTTGCGAAGGGCACCCTTACCAGCCGCGACGCCGGACTGCGCCGCGAATTCGTCGAAAAATCGAAGCTGGCGATGGACTTCTGCAAGGAGATAGGCGGCGCGGACATTATGCTGTGGCTTGCGCATGACGGCTATGATTATCCGTTTGAGGACGATTATGCCGAGCGCTACGGCTGGCTCGTCGAAAATCTGCACGAGATAGCCTCCTACCGCAGCGACGTCAACGTCACCATCGAGTATAAGCCTGCCGACCCGCACATCTATCAGTATGTCTCCACCGCGCCCAAGGCGCTGACGATATGCAACGAGGTCAACCTCCCGAACATGGGCATCATCCTCGACTACGGCCACGCGCTTGTCGCGGGTGAGAACCCGGCGGAGAGCGTCGCGCTTATCGACCGCTATAAGAGACTGTTCCATATCCACCTCAGCGATTGTTACAGCAAGACCGATGACGACTTCCTTATCGGCAGCATCACCGTGTGGCGTACGCTGGAGTTCTTCATGCAGCTTCAGGATGTCGGCTACGAGGGCAACTACGTGCTCGATATCTGGCCGCCGCGCATGGACGGCATCGAGGCAACCAAGGTCTCCGTCCGCCGCACTCTCGGCATGTGGGAGATCGCAAAGAGCCTCCCGCGCGATGAGTTCAAGCGCCTGCGCCGCGAGAACAACGTCCCCGCAATATACGACCTGCTGACCTCTAAGGTTCTGCATATCTGATAAAACGGAGGAAGAAACATGGAAAGATTCTGCTGGAAGGGGCACGTCAACCCCGGCAAGCTTGAGGAATATGCCGCAAAGCACAACGCCATGTACGAGACGCATCCCGAAATGGAGGAGCTTATGCGCGCCGCCGGTATGCGCAATTATTCCATCTGGGCAAACGGCGAGGACACGATCGGCTACTATGAGTACATCGGGGCTGAACGCAAG
>CAVCWF010000174.1:0-3319 GCA_963605945.1 Lachnospiraceae bacterium | reverse complement strand
CTTCAAGATTTGCTTTTTCATTCTGCCTCCTATCGCCAATAGGGCTTCAAAAAAGAATCTCCTACCCCAAGCGTACCAAATACAGGGCGGCGTGTCAATTCTCTTCATGCACGTCGGCGCAGTTTTTATAGAAAAATGCCTCCGTATTCGCATACGGAGGCATTCTATGTAACTTTTTTATCAGCTGACTGCGACAGGCTCGGACTGTTCCGTGGCTTCGGGAGTCTCTGCGGGCTTCTGTGCGTCATCGTCGCAGATGAACGCCATGACGGTATTTATGACCGCCGCAACGGCGACAGCTGCCATGGTGAGCAGAACAAGACCCGTGACCTCGGAGCCGACGATGCGGGACATCGGGTACTCATTGCCGCCAAAGAGGTTGATGGCAATGATGCCGCCGAGGGACAGCGCAAAGGCAATGACGCCGAGCGTGGCGGACGCGCCGGAGACTGCGCACAGGCCAAGTATCGCGGCGGCAACACCGGCGAGGCAGGCAAGCGCCGCAACGACGGTGAGAATAACGCGGGTGATGATCTCGGCAGTGACCTTCGCGGTGGTGTCATCGACGAAGTCGCGTCCGGCCTGAACAACAAGCGCGGCCTTCTCAAGGTCAACGACCGGCTCGTCGTTGAGAACCACGATCTCGCCGTTCTCGTCAAGCAGCCAATAGGTGAAGTTCTTGCCAAGTCTGCTGGCAATGCTCTTGACCTGCGCCTTGCCCTCCGCGTTGCGGTAGGTCTCGGTGCCGATAACAAGGTCAAGCGCGTCGGCTATCTGCTGCTGGCCGCCTTCAAACACGGCGAGCTGGGCTGCGCCCGCGGCAAGCTGGGCTGCGCCCGCGGCGAGTCTCGACTGGCCGGCGGCGTAATCGGCATATCCGGCGTCAAGTGTCTTCTTCGCCTCGGCGAGCTTGATGTCGTTCTCGTCGAGCGCTATTTTGGACTCCGCAAGCTTCTTCTCGCCGGCGGCGATGGTGGCCTCGGCCTCGGCGATCTTCTTCTCGCCCTCGGCGACCTTCTTCTGACCGGCTTCATACTCGGCTATCTTGGCCTGACCGGCTTCATATTCGGCGACGAGGGAATCCATGGAGTAGCCGGTGTTGGCAAGCTCGGCTTCAAAGATGCGCTTCGCGGCGGCAACCTCGATGGCGAGAACTGCGGCTCTGTCATTATCACCCTCGGCAACAGCCTTTTCATACTGCTGCTGGAGATTTACATACTGGCTGTGAAGCGGCTTGACAACGGCGTAGATCGGCTGAACCTTTGCCAGCTGCGCTTTGCCTTCCTCATAAGCCTCCTTGTTGGCGGCAAGCGTGGCCTTGCCTTCCTCAAGCTCCTTCTTGCCCTGTTCAAGCTCTATCTTACCGGCGGCAATGGCGGCGACGCCTTCATCGTATGCCTTGTGAGACTCAGAGAGCTTGGCGGAGTTGGCGTCATAGGCCGCCTGACCCGCTTCAAGCTTCGCCTTACCGGCGGCAAGCTCCGCACGGCCGGCATTGTAGGTGCCGAGGCCGGTCCTATACGTGCCGACACCGTCGGCATAGACGTCGGAATTTGCGGCAAGCTCCGCGATACCGGCATCCATCAGATCAAAGTTGGCAAGAGCTTCTTCACGAATCTCTTCCCAGATTTCCTTGCAGTCAAGCTCGTCCTTAACGCTTACGCCGCAGGCCCAAGCGCCAAACAGACAGACCAGTGCAAGAATTGCGCTGAAGATTCTGAGCAGTACTTTCTTCATTGTGTTTATCCTCCCCTGAACACAGACCTTTATTAAATTATATTCCGGAACATTAAGAAAATAATTAAATTATGCCCCGATTATTGGCCTGTGCTATCTACAAACTATGCTCCCTCCCCGGAGCGGGACATGTGCCGATCTGTTATTCGGCTTTGGGCTCTCCCGTGCCTTTGTGTCTCGGTTTGCGATATGGATTGCGGCGGCGGTTTCCGCCGCGAGGCGCGCCGTTTTCCTTGGCCGCCGTATCTTTTGCAGAAGACTGCTGCGCAGGCACCTGCTTTGCTTTCTGCTCAATGGGTTTCTGCTCCGCGCCGGGCTTTGCGCCGCCCCTGCCGTGACCGCGGCGGCGGTTCGGCTTACTGGGCTTCTCGCCCTGATGCGCGGGTTTGGGCTGTTTTTCGCCCTCCGGCTTCTGCCTGCGGCTGCCGGACGCCTTCTGGCCGCCCTCCGGCTTCTCCGTTTTCTCCGCCTTTTCGGCCTTTGCCTCCTCGGCTTTCGGCCTGACGGAACGGCGGCGGCGATTGCCGCTTCTCTTTTTCTCTTCCTCGGCGGGCACAGGCTCCGGCGTGGGTGCGACCATCATAGGTATCGCCCACTCGTCAACCGGCTCCTCCTCTTCCTCCTCAGGCTCCGGCACATAGTGCAGCACCTTCGGAAGCGGTTCGCCCTCCTTCGGCCTTCCGCCCGGAACGGCGGCAAGCTCGTTGGCCTTGAACAAATGCAGGGTATCGTCCGTGTCGTTGTCCAACTCGACCTTGACGGTCTGGCGCAGGAGATTGACCTGCACGGCGGTGCCGTAGCCGTCCTTCGTTTCGACGAAAGCGCCCTGCTTCGGAACCTTCTTCAGCAGTTCCTCGTACGCCTCCTGCTCATAGCGCAGGCAGCACATCAGGCGGCCGCAGCTGCCGGATATCTTGGTGGGGTTAAGAGAGAGCGACTGCACCTTCGCCATTTTCGTGGACACCGGCTGAAAATCGTCCAGAAACTGGCTGCAGCAGTACGGGCGGCCGCAGATGCCGATGCCACCGATCATCTTCGCCTCGTCCCTGACGCCGATCTGGCGCAGCTCGATGCGGTTGCGGAAGATGCCCGCAAGATCCTTTACCAGCTCGCGGAAGTCGACCCGCCCGTCGGACGTGAAGAAGAACATCGTCTTGTTCCCCTCAAAATTGCACTCCACGTCCACCAGCTTCATATCCAGCCCGTGCTCGGCGATCTTCTGCTGGCATATCTCAAACGCCTCGCGCTCGCGCTTGCGGTTGAGCTCCTCAACGCGCAGATCATCCGCCGTCGCGATGCGCACAACGGGGCGCAGCGGCTGCACAACGGCATTGTCGCTCACCTCGTGGTTGCCCCGGCAGCAGTCGGCAATCTCAAGCCCCTTGGAGGTCTCGACGATCACCTTGTCTCCGGTCTTTATTTTCAGCGCGCCGGGGGCAAAATAATAGCACTTGCCGCGCTTTTTGAACTTTATACTGACTACTTCTATCAATTATTTGTCCTTCCTATCGGCTCACCGCCGCGGCAGGGAATCCACCGCGAGCAGTCCGAAAACATGTTTTACACCTGTGTTGACCTTCAG